>NZ_JBEGED010000002.1:180741-244023 GCF_040202885.1 Xanthomonas sp. WHRI 1810A | reverse complement strand
GCGTGGGAGCGTGGCTTGCCCGCGATCTGCCGGGAACCGGCAGCAAACCGGTGACGACGATGTGCCTGATACACCCAGGTCGCCTGCCTTCAGGGCCGCTCCGCGCCCCATCGCGAGCAAGCTGCGCTCCCACGGCCTTCGGCCAGAATCAAAAGCCAAAAGTCACGCGGACCGGCCAAACCACCTCAGCGTCGGGCCAGCGCCTGTAGCAAGGCTTCCAGCATCCGCGGCCGGTCGGTATGGGCCAGCATGATCAACACGATCTGCCGGTCGTAGCCGTCGCCCACCGGGGTGATGTTGAAATCCTGCGCCAGCCGGTCCAGCCCCGCCCATTGCGGCACCAGGCTGGCACCGACGCCGTCGGCCACCAGCATCGCAATCGCCTCCAGGCCGTCGAGGCTGAACAGCGGCGTCAACGCCAGGCCGTGGTCGTTCAGGTAACGCTCGGCGTGCAGCCCGCCCCAGGATTTGGGCTCATAGCAGATGTACGGATGAGACTGCAGCACCTCGGCGATGCCTTCGGTGGGCGGCGCCTTGGACGCCAGCACCAGCCGCTCCCGGTGCAAGGGCGCGACGCGGAACATCTTCGGCGGCTCGAACGGCGGCGCAACGATGATCGCGGCGTCGAGCTCGCCATTCTGCAGCGCCGCATACAGGGAGCGAGAGGTGCCGGGCAGAATCGACGGCTGGATGCCCGGCGCCAGCCGACTCAGCTCCAGCAAGGCGCTGGGCAGCAACCCCGTGAGCATGGTGGAAATGGCGCCGATGCGCAGCGAACCGGTCATCCCGCTCAGGTCCGCGTCACCAGACAACAGCTCCACCTGGCGGACGATGTGGCGCGCCCTGGGCAACAGCGCCACGCAGGCCTCCGTGGGTTTGGCGGCATGCCCGACCCGGGACAACAGCGGGAAACCCAGCGAGCGTTCCAGCCCCTGAATGCGTTGGCTGACCGCCGCAGCCGTTAGGCCTTCAGTGCGCGCCGCATCGGCGATGGAGCCGCAGTCAATGACGGCGAGCAGGCTTTTGAGGTAACGACTATCCATAAGAATTTCTTTCGAATGAAACAAAAAATACATGCTATCCCTATCGAGCCGAAAGAGACACTCTTGATCCATGCATCGTCGCGCCTGCCCGCGCCACCAGGGAGATTTTCAATGGCACTCACGCTGATCACTCACGCACACTGCAGCCCTGCCCTGTTCGGCGCGCTGGCCGCCAGCGTCGCGCAACTGGACGATGCGCCGCTGATGCACCTGCCGGCGGACTTCAAGGCCACCGACGGCGCTGACACCGTGCAGATGGTGGCCGCAGCGGGTGCGCTGGTCCCCAGCGGTTTGCTCTGGTACGAACGGGTCACCGGGCGGGACGTGTTACCCGCCAGCAGCGTTGACGAGATTATCGACACGGCCAGTCGGGATTCGGTGGTGGTGCCCTGGCATCCGCAGTTTCAGGACCCAGCGCTGCTTGATGAACTGCTGGCCAAGTCCGACGCCGAGGGCATTCGGGTCATTCACCTGACCGGGCGCAGCGTCGATGGCGGTTGGGACGTGCAAACCGCCCAGGGCCAGCCGACTCGCTACGGGCACTGGGGCCGCGACCGCTTAGGCCGTTGGGGCCGTGCCCAGGATCGCCTGCCGGTGGCGCCGGACAGACACCGGCTGACGGTAGTGCTGATCGGTGCCGAGTCCGATCAAACCGACGTTTACCCCGCCACCCTCGCCGCCCTGGGCGATGCCGCGGACGCTGCGCACATCGACCTGCGGGTGCGATTCGTCTCTCCTGTACAGCTGGACACCTCGCAACTGGCCTCGGTGACCGGCATCGTCCTGCCGGGCGGTTCGGACATGCTCAACGTGCCGGGCCAGATCGAGGCGGCGAGAACGGGCTTGCGCGGGATGATCCCCACGCTGGGCTTGTGCCTGGGCATGCAATCGATGACCACCGCCCTGGCGCAGGGCTGCCCTGGCCTGGAAGACGCCAACATGGCCGAAGCCGCGCCCGACGCGCCGATCAAAAGCTTTTCGCCCATGGCCGGTACGCCGGGCCTGGCCGAACATCGCCTGGGGACACAACCCCTGAAATTCGCTGACCCGGCCGTGGCGCAGCACTTCCAGACCCACCCCACGGTGCGCTGCAACCACCGCTTCAGTCTCGATTCGGCGTTGATTGCGCCGCTGTGCGCCGCCGGGCTCGAGATCCTGGCCACCGACCTCACCGGGCAGGTGGTCGACGCCATCGAGTGGCCGGGGCATCCGTTCTATAAAGGCATGCAGGGCCATCCGGAACTTGGCTCGCGCAGCGGGCAGGCCCATCCGTTGATCACTGATTTTCTGTTGGCGGCCTTGGCCACCACCGGCACGACGCACCCGGTCCTGCAGCCATGAAGGCGGTCGTTCGCACACATTCAACAACATGGAATGCATATTGCTGTTTACCTTTGTGAAACCCGTTTGGGTGTCACCCTTCCTGCCGGATTCGCCGCAAGTCCCCGATCACCGCACCAAATAAGAGCGGCATGCCCTCCAAGGGCTCATCGCAACCACGGGATAATTTGCACTTGTTGCCACAACTAGTGCAATAAATGATGTTTCTGGAGAATGACATGAACACAACGTCTCGCTTCAACCTGCGCGCTGTCACCGTGATGGCCGCACTGCTCGCCGCGCCGCTGGTCAACGCGGCGCCGGCGGCACCGGTCATGACCCCTGGCACGCTCACCTACGGCACTGCCGCGACGTTCGCGCCGTTCGAGTTTCAGGCCAACGGCAAGCTCACCGGCTTCGACATCGACCTGATCGACGCGCTGAGCAAGAAAATGAACCTCACGACAACCCCCATGAACATGGAGTTTCAGGGCCTGATCCCGGCACTGCAAGGCAAGCGCGTGGACCTGATCAACTCGGCCATGTACATGAACGAGGCGCGGGCGAGCCAGGTGGATTTCGTGCCGTACCTGCGCATCGGCAATCAGGTGGTGGTGACCCAGGACAACCCGGCCAAAGTCACCGGTCGCGACAACTCGCTGTGCGGCAAGACCGTCGCCGTGACCCTGGGCGGTATCGAAGAAACCTACGCGCGCCAGGATGACAAGCGCTGCAAGGACGCGGGCCTGGAAGCCGTGAAGGTCCAGACCCTGCCCACCGCCCAGGCATCGGCCCTGAGCCTGCGCCAGGGTCGCGCCGACGCCACCTTCGACTCCACGCCAGGCGTGGTGCAGATGCTGCGCGATGTGCCGGGCGTCTACAAAACCGTGGGCCCGGAGTTTGAATCCGAAACCCGGATCGGCATGGCCGTGGCCAAGGGCAACACGGCCATGAGCGATGCATTGCAGGCGGCGCTCAAGGAAGTGGTCGCAGACGGGACGTACAAACAGATCATCGAAAAATGGAAGTTTCCTGCAACGGTTTCGCTGTTCGACTGACAGCGGATCACCGAGTAGCCGTGGCGCTGCACCGTCAGCGCCCGGCCACGTTATTTGAGGATGCACCATGTCGCTTGAACTGGTTTGGCAATACCTGATATCCCCGGCGTTTTTTCACGGCGCCGTCACTACCCTGCTCATCACCCTCTATTCCCTGGTGTTCGGCGTCGGCGTCGGCGTCGTGCTCGCCCTCTTGCAAGACAGCCAGACCCGCGTCGGCCGCACGGTGGCATTGATCTACCTCTGGCTGTTCCGTGGCACGCCGGTGCTGTTTCAGATCATCTTCATCTACAACGTGCTGCCGACCTTCGGCATTCGCCTGTCGGCCATGGTCAGCGCGGTGCTGGCGTTGTCGCTTAATGAAGGCGCCTACATGTCCGAGATCATCCGCTCCGGCATGCAGGCGGTGAAAAAAGGCCAGCGCACCGCCGCCCTGGCGTTGGGCATGAAGCCTTTCGCGGTGCTGCGTCACGTGGTGATTCCCCAGGCCACGCGAATGATTCTGCCCCCTATCGGCAACCAGATGGTCGGCATGCTCAAGCTCAGCGCGCTGGTGTCCGTGGTGGCCGTCGAAGAACTGATGCTGGTGGCCAACCAGACCGCCAGTTCCAACTTCCGCTACTTCGAAGCCCTCACCGCCGCGGGCATTTACTACCTGGTCCTGACCACCCTGTTCATGGCGGTCCAGGCGTTGATCGAACGCCGGCTCGACCCGAAAAAACGCCGCAAGGGCCCGCGCACCAGCCTGACCGAACGCATGCTCGGCACCTCACGCGGCGCCTCCGTTCGCTAGGGCCACTGTCAGCCAGGAGCAATTACCCATGCAAAAGAATCCCTCGGCCACCGGCAAACCGCTGCTGGAACTGATCGGCATCGACAAGAGCTACGGCTCGTTCAACGTGCTCAAGAACTGTTCGCTGAACGTCCACACCGGCGAAACCGTGGTCATCATCGGGCCGTCGGGCTCGGGCAAATCGACCCTGCTGCGCTGCGTCAATCAGCTGGAACCGGCCGATGGCGGCGACCTGTTTTTCGAAGGCCGGCACATCAACTACGACAAACGCCACGTGCACCTGCTGCGCCGCGACATCGGCATGGTGTTCCAGAACTTCGAGCTGTTCTCCCACCTGTCGGTGGTGGAAAACATCATGCTCGCGCCGATGAAAGTGCTCGGCATGAGCCGCGCCGACGCCCACGACATCGCCGTCGAGTTGCTGGGCAAAGTGCGCATCCCGGAAAAGGCCGACGCCTACCCGGACGAGATTTCCGGCGGTCAGCAACAGCGCGTGGCGATTGCCCGCTCTCTGGCCATGAAACCCAAAGTCATGCTCTACGACGAGCCGACCTCGGCCCTGGACCCGGAGATGATCCGTGAAGTGGTCGACGTGATGGCCGAACTGTCCAGCGATGGCATGACCAGCCTGGTGGTGACCCACGAGATGGGCTTCGCCCGCCGTGCGGCCGACCGCATCGTGTTCATGGAAAGCGGCGAAATCATCGAAAACGCCAGCAATGCCGACTTCTTTGGCGGTGCGGTCAACCCGCGCACCCGCCACTTTCTCGATCAGATCCTGCACTGAGATCCCTGCCATGAACCAGCAACCCGACTTTGCCCGCATGAAACGCGACCTCGCCACCCTGGTCGCGATCAACACCGAGAACCCGCCGGGCCACGAACTGGAAGCGGCCCGCTGCCTGCAAGTGCTGTTGGAAGCCGAAGGCTTTGACCTGTCGCTGTCCGAGTACAAACCCGGCCGGGTCAACGTCATCGCCCGCCTTGAGAACGGCCCGGGCCCGACCTTTGCCTTCAACACCCACATCGACACGGTCCCGGCCGGTGACGGCTGGAAGACCGACCCGTTCGTGCTCCACGAAGCGGACGGCAAGCTGTACGGTCGCGGCAGCTGTGACGCCAAAGGGCCGATGGTGGCGATGATCGAAGCCACCCGCCTGCTGATTGCCCGCCGCGAGCAGTGGTCCGGCACGCTGATGGCGGTGTTCACCGCCGACGAAGAAATCGCCAGCGAAGGCGCCAAGCACTACGTGGCCAATCAGCCGCCGCACATCGACTTCGCCGTGATTGGCGAGCCGACCTCGAACTCGGCTTTCACCGCACACAAGGGCAGCCTGCGCCCGCTCGTTCGCGTGCACGGCGTGACCGCGCATTCCGGCACCCCGCACCTGGGCGAGAACGCGATCTACCGCGCCGGCCAGTTGCTGGGCCTGATCGAGCAACACCACGAGCACTCGGTGAAATGCCACTGCCACGCGCTGGTGGGTGAAGCCAGCCTGACCGTCACTCGCATCAACGGCGGCCATGCCGACAACGTGCTGCCCGGCGCCTGCGATTTGCTGCTGGACCGGCGCATGGTGCCCGGCGAAACCGAAGCGGACGTCAAGGCCGAAATCGACCAGTTGCTGGCCCTGGCCAACGAGCGATTCGGCGTGCGCGCTGAAGTGCTCGAGTACATCCCCACCACCGGCGGTGCCACTGAAACCGCGCTGGAAGAATCCATCGTCCAGGCCAGCCTGGCCGCGTGCCGCGAGCACAACCACGGCAACGCCGGACCGTTCGGTTTTCAGGGCGGCTGTGACCTGGTGCACTTCCGCAGCCTGGGCACCACCGGCACGGTCATCGGCCCCGGCACCCTGGCGGTGGCGCACAAACCGGACGAGTTCGTGCCCATCGACGAATTCATCGCGGCGAGCCTGATCTACCGCGACATCGCGCTGCAGATGATGCCGCTGGAGCAGGCATGAGCCTGAGCGCCTCACTGCGCCGCGCCGACCTGCATTACGGCAACGGCGTGCAGCTGCACACCGCGGCGTCCGGCAGTGTCGGCGCGCTTGAGGCGTTGTATTTGTGCCTGGACGACGGCGAGCACAAGGCGGTCGGCGAGGTGCGGATCAACATCGCGTACCTCAACGGCTACAGCCCTGACCAAGTGATCGCCCAGGCGTTGAAAGCGCTGTCGGAGGTGTCCTGGCAGCAGGACCCTGCCCCGTTGCTGGCGCAGATGCCGCAGTGGGCGGCCGGGCTGAGCATGCCGGTGCGTACGCTGATCGACTGCGCGCTGCATGACCTGCTGGCGCGTCGGGCCGGTTCGCCCCTGGCGCAGTGGCTGGGCGCGCCGGCCGCTGACATCCGTTATGCCAGCAACCAGACGCTGTTCTGGTCGCCGATGGAGGTCTTCCTGGCCCAGGCCGAGGCGTACGTGGATCGTGGCTTTCGCGACCTCAAAGTGCGCATCGCGGTGGGCCGTTTCGACGAGGACCTGAGTCGCTTGCAGGCGTTGCGCGAGCGCTTTGGCGACAGCATCAAAATGGCCGCCGATGCCAATGGCCAGTGGTCGCAAGACGAAGCGCTCCCTCGTCTCGAGGCCTTGGCGCGGTTTGATCTGGCTTACGTCGAGCAACCCATCGCCGCCGGTGACTGGGACGCGATGGAACGTCTGGCCGAGCACAGCCCGCTGCCGCTGATGATCGACGAAGGCCTGGCCGGCAACGAAGACGTGGACCGGTTGTGCGCCCTCGGAGGGAAAGTCTGGGCGCACCTGAAACTGGTGAAGCTCGGCGGCATCGCGCCTTGTGTGGCGGCGGCTCGACGTCTGACCCAGGCCGGCGTCACCTGCATGATCGGCCAGATGAACGAAGGCGCAGCCGCCACCGCCGCCGCGCTGCACGCGGCCTGCGCCACCCAGCCGCGCTTCGCCGAGCTGTATGGCGCTGACGGTTTGAATGACGACCCCGCCAGCCCCCTGTTCTACCGGGATGGCCAGGCCTGGATGCCCACGGCACCGGGACTGGGCATCACCCTTGATCTCGAAAAAACTCAACTGATACGGAGTTTCTGATGAACCTGACGCCCCCCGTCAACGTACGCCAAGGCAGCGAGTCGGCCTTCGCTGCACACGAATACGCCGAACGCGTTCGTCGCGCCAAAACCAACATGGTGGACGCCGGCATCGACGTGATGATCGTCACCGGCCCCGAGAATATTTTTTACCTGACCGGCCAGCAAACCCCCGGCTACTACACCTTTCAGGCGCTGGTGCTGCCGGTGGACGGCGAGCCGATGTTCGTCATTCGCCAGCTGGAGTACTTCAATTTTATCGCCAACACCTTCATCAGCGACGCGTCGGTGTACCTGGACGGCGATGACCCGGTGAGTTTCCTGGTGGCGGCCATCGAGCAAAAAGGCTGGAGCCAGCGCCGGATTGCCATCGACAAACGTGGCTGGTTTTTGCCAATCGCGGTCTACGAGGCGCTGCAAGGCAAACTGGGCGCGATCCATGACGCCGCCGGCATCGTGGAAAAACTGCGGGCGGTGAAATCCCCGGCCGAGGTGGAAAAACTGGAATTCGCTGCGCGTTATGTCGACGCCGGCATGCGCGCGGGCATGAACGCCGTGCGTGAAGGCGCCAGCGAAAATGACCTGGTGGCGGCGATGCTGCAGGCCTCGATTGCCGCAGGCTCCGAATACATGGGCATGGAACCCTTGGTCTCCAGCGGCCCCCGCACCGGCATCCCCCATGGCACCTGGCGTCGACGCACGCTGCAAGCCGGTGAGCCCGCGTTCCTGGAAATGGCCGCCAGCCACGACCGCTACCACGCCGCACTGATGCGCTGTGCCTGGCTGGGCACGCCGCCGGCGATTGCGGTGGAAATGGAAAAAGTCTGCCAGGACGCGTTGCAGGCGGCGCTGGATGCGTTGCGTCCGGGCGAGCCGTGCGAAGCGTCCCACATCGCCTGTCAGGCGGTCATCGACAAAGCCGGCTTTACCGATGCGTTCAAGAAACGCACCGGTTACTCGGTGGGCATTTCCTTCGCGCCGGACTGGGGCGAAGGCTCGATCCTCAGCCTGTACACCGGCGTGAAAACCGAGCTGCAACCGGGCATGACCTTCCACATCCCCCCTGCCTTGCGCATCTACGGCGAATTCACCGTGGGCGTCAGCGAAACCGTGGTTATCACCGAAACCGGCCACCGCGTGCTCGGGACTCTTGAACGGCCATTGCGGCTGATCTGACCTGCCCCGGATGATCGGATCATGCCCACGTGCCGCGTGGGCATGCCGGCTGGGCGCTCCGCGTCCCCGTGACGCGGAGCGTCGTTCAAGGCGTTACCACGCAGAGCGTGGGTACGATCAACGCAGCGTGGGAACGATCGTCAGGCCAAATCGCGGCACGCCGCTTCGATCCGCTGGCACGCCTGGTCCAGCACGCGATCATCCACCGCGTACGCGATGCGCAGGTAACCCGGCGCGCCAAAGGCGGAGCCGTGCACGGTGCCGACTTTCGCCGCGTCCAGCAGGTAGCTGGCGAAATCCAGGTCTGAAGCAATGACCTTGCCGTCCGGCGTCTGCTTGCCGTACATGCCCTGGCAATTGACGAACAGGTAGAACGCCCCTTCCGGCATCGCGCAGCTCAGCCCGTCGATGCGGCCGATGCTGTCCAGCACCCGGTCGCGACGCTCGGCCAGTGTGTCGATCCACTCATCGATGAACCCGGTGCCGCCGTCCAGCGCAGCAATCGCGGCGCCTTGGGATATGGAACTCGGGTTCGACGTGCTCTGGGACTGCAAGACCTGCAACGCATCCACCAGCCAGGTCGGGCCGCCGGCGTAACCGATGCGCCAGCCGGTCATGGAGAACGCTTTCGACAGGCCATTGACCGTCAAAGTACGCGGCAACAAACGCGGCTCGACCTGGGCCGGGGTGAAAAACGGCTGGCCGAAACGGGTGTGCTCGTAGATGTCGTCCGCCAGCACCAGCACGTGCTCGTGGCGCAACAGCACGTCGGTCAGCGCACGGATTTCGCTTTCGCTGTACACCGCGCCGGTCGGGTTGTTGGGGGAATTGAGCAGCACCCAGCGAGTGCGCTCGGTGATCGCCGCTTCAAGCGCCGCCGGTTGCAGTTTCCAGCCATCGGCCTCGTGGCACTGGACGATCCGCGTTTCGCCTTCGGCCAGGGACACCATGTCCGGGTACGAGACCCAGTAAGGCGCGGCGATGATCACTTCATCGCCCGGATTCACCGTGGCCATCAGTGCATTGAAGATCAGCTGCTTGGCGCCGGCGCCCGCAATCACCTCGGCGGCGGTGTAGTCCAGACCGTTCTCGCGCCTGAATTTGTCGATGATCGCCTGTTTGAGACGCGCGCTGCCGGGGACGGCGGTGTACTTGGTGTCACCGGCATTGATCGCGTCGATCCCGGCCTGGGCGATGTGCGCCGGGGTAGGGAAATCCAGCTCGCCCTCGCCCAGGTTGATCACCGAATGCCCGGCGGCGGTGAGTGCCCGGAGCTTGTCGGAGATTTCAGCGGTCGGCGACGGCCGGACACGACGCATGCGCTGCGCCAGAGGCGGTGTAGACATAACGGTTAGCTCCCGTAATTGCATAGATAGGTACAGATAGAGCAACTGAGGCCGAAGCAAAACCGTCCGCACCGCAGCGCGGACGACTCAGTGCCTACCAGGTATTCAGATGCTGCGAATCAGGCCGCCATCAACCCGCAGGCTGGTGCCGGTGATGTAACCGGCGCGGGCGCTGGCAAGAAAGGCCACGGCGTCGGCGAATTCAGCGGGATCGCCGTAGCGGCCGACGGGGATGGTGTTGCGCGACGCTTCGGCCACCGCAGCAGCCGTAGAACCGCTGCGCTTGGCCGCGGCTTCATCCAGCTCACCGACGCGGGCGGTGGCGATGCGACCGGGGATGACCGAGTTCACGGTGACGCCGTCTGCGGCCACTTCAGCGGCCAGGGTCTTGGCCCAGCCAATGATGCTGGCGCGCAAGGTGTTGGAGATGCCCAGGTTCGGAATCGGCTGGACCACGCCGGAGGACACGACATTGATCACCCGGCCCCAGCCCCGCGCGCGCATGCCGGGCAGGATTTTCGCGGTGACTTCAAACAGCGCGCTGACCATGCTGTCGAACGCGCCCTGCCACTGTGCGGTGGCCACCGACGCCACCGCGCCGGGCGCAGGTCCGCCGCCGTTGTTGACCAGAATGTCGTAGCCGCGGCCGTCGGCCAGCAGCGTGTCCAGTGCGCTGTTGCGTTGAGCAGGGTCGGCCAGGTCCAGCACCAGATAATCGGCCTCGGCGCCGGTGGCGTTCAGGGCAGCGGCAGCCTCGGCGAGTGCTTCCTGACGGCGTCCGCACAACGTGACCGCAACGCCTTCGGCGGCCAGTGAGCGGGCAATCGCCAGGCCCAGACCACGGCTGGAGCCCAATACCAGCGCACGTTTACCTTGCAAACCAAAATCCATGAAAACCTCTCTCTTTACAGGATGGGCCGCCCCTGGCGGAGCTAACCCGGAATCGGGACACCCGCGGCCTTGCGCGGCGCGCGGGGTTTTGCCGGCGTTTTGCGCGCCGGTTTCTTGCCCGGTTGCGCCGCGTCATCGGCGTGTGTCAGGTGGCTGCGCATCAACTCGCTGGCCTCGGCGTATCGCCCGTCAGCCACCGCGTCGATGATCGCCAGATGCTCGGTGCACCAGTCGCGCACGCGGCGGCGGTTGGCGTAACCGGCGAACTCCAGCAGCTTGCGCAGGCGGTTCTGTTGCTGGATGGCCTGGATCACGAAGGTATTGCCGCCAAACTCGGCGAACATCTCGTGAAACTGCGCATCGGTGTCGAACAGTTGTGCGTTGCTGACCGCCGCGGAATCCGCGTGACCGGCCAGATACAGATGCTGCAGGCGCGAGCGCTCAAGGGCCGCGGCGTTGGGCCGGAACTGCGGCTGCAGAAAATTGGCCGGCTCCACCATCAGGCGAAACCGGTACCCGCTGCGCAGCGCTTCGTCGTTGTCCAGCGTCGGCAGAAAGCTCCAGCCGTGACCTTTGTTGCGAATCAGCAGACCGTCCTCGGCCAGGCGCGTCAGGGTTTTCATCAGCGTGACGCGGTCGACGTCATAGCGCCGGGCGATCTCGGTCTGGGTCAGGGAATTGGCGATCTCGCCGCTGAGCCGGTCGTTGACCAGCCGCTCATACAGCGATTCCACCAGGCTCGATGAGACGCTCAGCTCCACCCGTTGCAGGGCATCGAACGGCTTGAGCAGAAAGAAGCCCTGGTTGCGCCGGGCTTCGACAATGTCTTGCTCGACCAGCAATTTCAGCGCATTGCGGATCGGTGTGCGCGAGACGCCGAGCAAGTCGGCGATCTGTTGTTCGCGCAGGTGATGCCCCGGCTCGAATTTCGCCTTGCGCACGAAATCAAGAATCTGGTTGGCCAGACGGCGGCTGTTCTGACCCGGTAACGAAGCCATGGACGGTGAACCTCGACAATTAAGTGCGCACATCCTACCAAGGACCCTCGCCGCGACCCCACACCCGTTTGCACACACAGCGTGCGACATCGCTCAAGAAAATCATTGTATATATGATTACAAATAATACAATATTGGATCACTCTTACATCCAGCCCCAGGGAACCCCCATGCAGACCCTTCAAGAATGTCGCGAACGTCTCCACGGTATCTTCAACATCACCGTCACCCCGTTCACCGCCGCCGGAGAGTTCGATTACCCGGCCATGGCCGAGAACATCGAGCGCGTGATCGCGCTGGGTTATGACGGGTTGCTGATCGGCGGGACCTACGGCGAATTCCCGGTCATGACCGTTGAAGAGCGCGCAGACATGTTCCGCAAGGTCATGGCGATCGTCGGCGACCGCGTCCCGGTGATGCTCTGCACCGCAGGCTCCGACAGCCGCGTGGTGCGGGAACTGACGCAACTGGCGGGCGATCTGGGCGGCCTGCCAATGGTTACCCCGCCGTTCGTGTCCGAGATCACCGACGCGCAGATCGTCAGCTTCTTCAAGCAGATGGCCCCGCTGTCGAAGACCGGCATCCTGATCTACAACGCTCCGGGCATCGGCATCACCCTGTCGGTGCCGGTGATCGAGCAACTGGCGCAGATTGAAGGCGTGGTGGGCCTGAAACAGGGCGACCTGACCCCGACCGTCATCGACCGCATCGCCAACAAGCTGGGCGGCAAGGTGCGCCTGTTCTGCGCTTCGGACCTGGTGTTCAGCGGCCCGATGATGGCCGGCTTCGACGGTATCAGCTCCACTAACAGCGGCGCCTTGCCCGAGCTGATCCTGGCGACGTTCCGCGCGATTCAGAACGGCGACGCCAAGCTGGCCATCGAATTGCATCGTCTGTGGTTCCCGTTGCGGGAACTGGCGCGCAAGCACGGCCAGCCGCAGACCACCAAGGCGATCATGAACCTGCGCGGCTTCAAGGGCGGCTCGGTGCGTCAGCCGCTGCTGGACCTGCAAGGCGCCGAGCTGGAAGAAGTGGCCGTGGCCTTGCGCGCGCTGGCCAGCGACCCGCGTGCAGCCATCGTGCTGCCTGCGTAATCCCCTGACCCGACGTCGGCCGGTGACGCCTGAATTCGCCACCGGCCGTAAAAAATTGCTGAGCCTTCGGAGCACGACATGAGCGTATTACCCACCGATTCCCTCTCCACGCCACGCTTCTGTGGCGTGCCGACTTTCATGCGCCTGCCCATGGCGACCACGCTGGAAGGCCTGGACGCCGCCGTTATCGGCCTGCCCTCCGATTCCGGCGCAGCGTTCCGGACCGGCGCGCGTTTCGCGCCCAACGCCGTGCGCGCCATGTCGGTGATGCTGCGGCCGGTGAGCCCGTACCGCGACAACATCAACATCTTCGAAACCCTGAACATCGCCGACGCCGGTGATGCCGCCGTGGTGCCGGGCTACGAGGAAGACTGCCTGGACCGCATCGAACAGGCCGTGGCCGGGCTGGTCAACGCTGGCATCGTGCCGTTCGCAATCGGCGGCGACCACTCGGTGACCCTCGGTGAACTGCGCGCGGTGGCCGCCAAACACGGGCCCGTGGCCCTGGTGCAATTCGATTCCCACAGTGACACTTGGGACAAGTATTTCGCCGACAAGCTGTACAGCGCCGGGACGCCGTTTCGTCGCGCGGTGGAAGAAAACCTGGTGGATCCGGCCCACTCGATCCAGATCGGTCTGCGTGGATCGCTGTTCCGCCCGACCGACATCACCCAGTCGATTGATCTGGGCTACGAGGTGGTGACCACCGACCAGATGTTCGAAATGGGCATCCCGGCCCTGGCCGAACGCATTCGCGAACGCACCGGCGGGCGCCCGACGTTCATCACCTTCGACATGGATTTCGTCGATCCGGCCTTCGCCCCTGCGGTGGAAACCCCGGAAGCCGGCGGACCCTCGGCCCGGGAAACCCTGCTCCTGCTGCGCGCACTCAACGGCATCAATCTGGTGGGCTGTGACGTCACCGAGATCAGCCCGATGTACGAAGGCGCCGGCCAGATCACCTCGTTGCTGGGGGCCACGGTGCTCAGCGAATTCATGTCGCTGCTGGCCAGCGAGCGGCTGCGTACGGCGAACAATGCTTGAATGACTTGATTGACTTGACGGAATAAAGCCCCGGCCTGCCCTTGCCGCGACCCCGCGTTCAACACTAACCAGCAAAGAGAGCGTGACCATGAAAGTCAGAAATATCGTTCACATGTTCGCGGCATTGTCGGTGCTGACGTTTGGCACCTGGGCGAGCGCGGACGAACCGCTGGAGCTGATCCGCCCGGGTAAATTGCTGGTGGCCACCGAAGGCACCTTCGCTCCGTTCAGCATGCGCAGCGCGGGCGGTCAGCTGGACGGCCTGGAAATCCGCGTCATGAAAGAAGTCGCCCGGCGTCTGAACCTGGAATACACCCCGGTGCTGATCAAGTGGGACGCCCTGCTGGTGGGCCTGGCGGCCAATCAGTTCGACGTGATCAGCGCAGCGATGGACATCACCCCGAAGCGTCAGGAGCAGATTCTGTTCTCCGACGGCTGGCTGGAATCGGGCGGTCGTGTGGTCACCCCGGTGGGTTCATCGATCAAATCGGCGGCTGACCTGAAGGGCAAGAACGTCGGCGTGCAGGTGTCCACCACCTTCAGCGCCATCGCCGAGGAAAAAGGCGGCGTGCTGAAGAACTACAAGGCCGAATCCGACGCGATCCAGGACCTGATCAACCACAACACCGACGCGGTGATCACCGATTCCATCAGCGCGGCGTACCTGATCAAAACCGTGCACCTGCCCATCACCATGACCGACGACTACGTCAGCCATATCCAGAAGGGCTTCGCGTTCAAACTGGGCAAGAACAACCTGGCCAAGGCGGTGAACAAGGCGCTGGCGGACATGAACGCCGACGGCACCTACGCCAAGTTGACCCTGGATCTGGTGGGCTACGACCCGGCGCCGAAAGAGCCGATTCGTTCGATCATCAAGTAAGCGCGACATCCGCTCGACGCGCTCCTGTTGGAGCGAGGCTTGCCCGCGAAAGGGGTGTGTCAGGCGAAAGATTCATACCTGACCCACCGCTTTCGCGGGCAAGCCTCGCTCCAACAAATGGAGATATTGCACGCATCAACTGCGCCGGCGATAGCGCATCAGCAGTTCGTCCAGGTACGCGTTAAGCAACACCTGACGCTCACACCACAGGTCCTCGGCGTCCTCCACCGAGACTTCGGCAAAGCTTAGCCAATCCCCAGGTTTGAGTTGCCCCAGCCGCGCCAGATCCGCGCGAATCACCGTGGCGATTTTCGGATAGCCGCCGGTGGTCTGCCGGTCGTGCATCGCGATGATCGGCTGCCCGCTGCCGGGGATCTGCACGCTGCCAGTGCTGATCGCGTCCGAGATGATATTGAAGCCTTTCAGATGACCGATCACCGGGCCGGTCATGCGATAGCCCATGCGGTCGCTCTGCCCTGACACCTGAAACGACTCGCTGAGAAAGCGCCGAATCTCCTCGTCGCTGAAATGCCCCTGCTGCGGCCCCAGCACCACGCGCAACGGCTCACGCTCGCGCTGCGGCAGCAGGCGCTGGCCCGGTTCGCGGGCGGCCAGCGGCAGGTATTGCGACGGCGACGCCAGGGGTAATTCGTCACCCTTGGCCAGCGCACGCCCGGCAAAACCGCCGAGTGCGCCGCGCATCAGGGTCGAGACGCTGCCTAGCACCGGCTCGGCGGCAAAACCACCGGCCACGGCCAGATAGCCTCGTGCGCCACTCAGCGCGCGGCCGATTTTCAGCACCGCACCGGTGTGTAATACATGGCACTGATAGGGCGCGACGGGCTGATCGTCGATGAACACCTGCATGTCACCGGTGACCGCGATCACGCAGCCGCCCTGCCCCACGCGAAACTGACCGCCCACCAGCGTAAACTCCAGCGCGCCGGTGCCGGCCGGGTTGCCCACCAGGGCGTTGGCCAGAGCGAAACTCAGCTCATCCAGCGCGCCGGACGGCGGCACGCCACGGTCCTCGAAACCGGTGCGGCCACGGTCCTGCAGCGTGGTCAGCAGGCCGGGATTCAAAACGTGGAAACTGCTCATGTGCGCCAAGTCCATTGCGGAAGGTAATCGGGCTGCGCCCAGAGGTCGTCGAACTCGTCGCCGCTGATGGGGACGAAACGGACTTCATCACCGGCGCGAAACAGGAACGGCTGCTCCCGGGACGGTACGAAACTGCGCGCCGGCGTGCGCCCGATCAGGTGCCAGCCGCTGGGGGCTTCAACCGAGGCCACGGCGGTCTGCATGCCGCCGATGCTGACCGAGCCGGCCGGGGTTTTCAGACGCGGTGATTCCCGGCGCGAGGTGTGCAGGCGTTCATCCAGCCCGCCCAGGTACGCGAACCCCGGCATGAAACCAATCATGTACACCCGATAATTCACCGCGCTGTGCCGGCGGATGACGTCCAGCGGATCAAGCTGGTGATGGTCGGCCAGCCACTGCAGATCAACCCCCTGGTCGCCGCCGTAGGCCACCGGCACTTCCCAGCAGCGCACCGGGTCGGCTTCAGCGTCGGGCTCGGCCAGCAGGCGCTCCAGGTGCTCGCGCAGGCGGGCCTGACGAATGCGCGTGCTGTCGTAGGCCACGTTCAACGCGCGGTAGGTGGGGATCAGGCCGGTGACGCCCGGGATCTGCGCCTGAACCACCCGCTTGGCCAGCGCGGTGACGCGTTGATTGATCGCGGCATCGATCACTTCACCGAAGTCGATGGACAGCGCATGATCGGCGATGGCTGCAATTCGGTAAGACGACGCCTGCTCCTCGGTTTTCACTGCTTGAAAGCTCCGGCTGAAAGTTGGAATGCTTTTGGAATACCCAAAGTATTCTGTCAACATGCGCGGGTGAAAGATACCCCTGACACCCTGCGATGGCCCGGTCATACTGCCGGGACTGGACTGACTCACGATGACGCTGATCGTCTCATAGGTGACTTTATGCTGATCGACTTGAACTGTGACATGGGCGAAGGCTTCGGCGCCTGGCAGATGGGCGACGACAGCACGATGCTCGACATCGTCAGCTCGGCCAATATCGCTTGCGGGTTTCATGCCGGGGACCCGGACATCATGTTCGACACCGCCGCCCTGGCCCGGGAAAAAGGCGTCGCCGTGGGCGCCCACCCCAGCTTTCTCGACCTGCACGGCTTCGGTCGTCGGCAGATACGCGGCGACAGCCCGGCGCAGATCGAACGCCAGATCATCTACCAGATCGGCGCGTTCCAGGCGCTGGCCCAGGCCGCCGGCCACACCTTGCAGCACGTCAAGACCCACGGCGCGCTGGGCAACATGGCCAATGACGAGCCTGAGCTGGCCATGGCCGTGGCACGGGCGATCAAGGCGGTGAATCCGGATCTGATTTTCGTGGTGATGCCCGGCCTTGAAACCGAACGCGCCGGGGAGCAACTGGGCCTGCGCATGGCCCGGGAGATTTACGCCGACCGCGCGTACGCGGCCAACGGCAACCTGGTCTCGCGCAAACTGCCGGGCGCGGTGATCCACGACAGCGACATCGCCGCCGCCCGGGTCCTGCGCATGATCGAAGACCAGGCCATCACCACTGTCGACGGCACCCGCATGCCGGTGCGGATCGACACTGTCTGCGTCCACGGCGACACCCCCGGCGCCACCACTATGGCCCGGCAGTTGCGCGCATTGCTGCAGAGCAACGGCGTGCAGATCGCGCCGATGGCGAAGGTGATTGGCTAAGAGGCGCGGCGCCCTGGCTTTTGATTCTGGCCGCAGGCCGTGGGAGTCCGGCTTGCCGACGATGGGCTGCGCAGCGGCCCCCAAACCGGACGCCCCCGTTGTGTCAGGCAGCACCGCATCGCGAGGTTTGCTGCCGGTTCCCGGCAGATCGCGGGCAAGCCTCGCTCCCACGCCTTCGGCAGAAGTGGCTCACCGCTCAATTGGCACCGTGAACCAGATTGGTGTCTGTTGACGGCTACGCCACCCGATCCGGCACCTCACCACCCGCCAACACCTGCACCACCCCTTCGCTCACCGCGTGGGCCATGCGGATCAGGGATTGTTCGGTGGAGGCGCCGGTGTGGGGGGTCAGCACGACGTTGGGCAGGTGCAGCAGCGGGTAGCCGGCGGCCATGTGGTCATAGGCGTACACGTCCAGCCCGGCGCCGGCAATCACCCCCGAGTGCAGCGCATCGATCAGCGCGGCTTCGTCCACCAGCGGCGCGCGGGCGGTGTTGATCAGCCACGCCGAAGGCTTCATCGCACGCAGTTGCTCGGCGCCGATCAGGTGATAGGTCTGCGGCACCGAAGGCAGGTGCAGGGACACGATATCGCTGCGGTTGAGCAACGCCTGAAGACTCTCCGCCCGCTGCATTCCCAACGCGTTCAGTTGCTCTTGCGTAGCACTGCGCGCCAGCACGTCTACCTCCATTCCCAGTGCCAACGCCAGCACACCCGTGGACTTGCCGATCGCGCCGAAACCCACCAGCCCCAGCCTTTGCCCGTGCAATTCTCGTAGCGGCGCCTGGTAACGGAACGCCGTGTTCCCCGCCCTCGCCGCCTGATCACTGGCCAACAGCTGCTTGCTCAACGCGAACATCAAGCCGATGGCGTGCTCAGCCACGGAGCGCGCGTTGCGGCCCGGTGTGTTGAACACCGGAATCCCCAAATCCCGCGCCGCCGTCAGGTCGATGTTATCGACGCCCGCACCGTGCACCCCAATGACGCGCAGGTTTTTGAAGCGCTCCATCTCGGGGCGACCGAACCGGCTGCTGCGAAAAATGGCGGCCACGACGCGGTCCGGGTCTGCGCCGAGACAGGCGTCTTCACCAATCAACGGCTCAAGGCCCGCCGTGCGCAGGATCTCGATCCCGGCAGCGTGGATGGGTTGTGGCATCAAGCATTGGTTCATGGTGCTCTCACGGTTTTCGGCGGGGATGACACAATGGCATTTACCTTGCATTCCATTGGTATACCGAAAATCTACCAGAACTGAGCGCCTTCTGCGATCTGTTCCAGCAAGCGAGGACGACATGCCACCTTCATCGCCCCCTGATGATTTTCATCAGATCCTCAAGGCCTCCCGTGGCACCGCCATCAAGCTCTGCAAGGGTGAGGCCATCCGCATCATCAACCTGCACGGCAGTCAGGTGGTCGATACGTGGGCCGTCAACCTGAACGACGCCAGCGAGTGCAGCGCGCTGGAACACACCCGCTCGATCAACAGCAACATCTTCTTCGACAAGGGCATGACCCTGGTCAGCAGCCTGCGCCGGCCGATGCTGACGCTGATCGAAGACTCCTCCCCCGGTCGCCACGACACCCAGCTCTGCCCGTGCAACGGCGCCATCTATCAAGAGCTAGGCTGCACCGAGTATCACCGCAGCTGCACCGACAACTTCCACGAAGCCCTGGCCGAACAAGGCCTGCACTGCAGCTACACCCCGGCGTCGCTGAACCTGTTCATGAACGTCCCGGTGGCCGAAGACGGCAGCGTGCAACGTGTACCGCCGCGCTCCGCCGCCGGTGACAGCGTGACCCTGCGCGCCGACATGGACGTGATGGTGGTGCTGTCGGCCTGCCCGCAGGACATCACGCCCATCAACGGCGCCGACCGTCAGCCCAGCGACATCGCCTGGGTCATCCACCCTCTTCCCGCTCAGGAATGACCCCATGACCGAAGCCGTCAAACCGATGCTGCGCATCAAAGAGCTGCACAAGAGCTACGGCGATCTGCACGTGCTCAAGAACGTGGCGCTGGATGTCTATCCCGGCGAAGTGGTGTCGATCATCGGCGCCAGCGGTTCGGGCAAAAGCACCTTTCTGCGCTGCCTGAACGTCATGGAAATGCCCCAGCAGGGCTTCATGGAGTTTCAGGATTTCTCCTTCGATTTCCGCGACGGCGCCCGCGCCCAGCCGACAACCGACCAGTTGCGTGCCTTGCGCGCGCAGATCGGCATGGTGTTCCAGAGCTACAACCTGTGGCCGCACAAGACCGTGCTGCAAAACGTGATCGAAGCGCCCATGCGCGTCCTGAAAATCCCCAAGGCCCAGGCCATCAAGGAAGGCGACGCACTGCTGACCAAGGTCGGGCTCTTCGAAAAACGCGATCAATACCCCGGCAAATTGTCCGGCGGCCAGCAGCAACGGGTAGCCATTGCCCGCGCGCTGGCGATGAAACCCAAGGTGATGCTGTTCGACGAAGCCACCTCGGCCCTGGACCCGGAACTGGTGGGCGAGGTACTGGCGCTGATTGCGTCCCTGGCCGCCGAAGGCATGACCATGCTGCTGGTGACCCACGAAATCGCCTTCGCCCGGGACGTCGCCACCCGGGTGCTGTATTTCGATCAGGGCTGCATCGCCGAAGACGGCCCGCCCGAAGAAGTGCTGCGCAACCCGAAGAACGAACGCCTGCGCCAGTTCCTCAAACGCATCCTGCATGAAGACATCGCGCCCAAAGCCGTGGAGACATCCGAATGAGTCAGTTGTACAGCGACATCGTTCTATATGGCGCAGGCTTCATGGAAGCCGCGTGGCTGGTCTTGCTCATCACCGTGGCGACCATCGTCCTGAGCTGGGTCTTCGGCCTGCTGGCGGTACTGGGCAAACGCTCGGACTTCAGCCTGCTGCGGGGCATCGCCAGTTTCTACGTGTGGTTCATCCGCGGCACGCCGGCACTGATCCAGGTGTTCATCATCTACTTCGGCCTGCCACAGCTGGGCATCAACCCTTCGCCGTTCATGGCCGGCGTCATCGCGCTGGGCCTCAACAGCGGCGCCTACGTGGCAGAGATCATTCGCTCCGGGCTGCTGGCCATTCCCCAGGGACAATTCGAGTCGTCGCAAGCGCTGGGCATGAGCCACCCGGAAACCATGGTGCGCATCGTTCTGCCCCAGGTGTTCCGCATCATCCTGCCGCCGCTGACCAACGAAGCCATCGCCGCGCTGAAAAACACCTCGTTGCTCTCCACCATCACCGTGGTCGACCTGACGCTGTACGCGCAGACGATCATTTCCACGACCTTCCGCCCGTTCCAGTTTTTCATCGCCACCGCCGTGATCTACCTGGTCCTGACCACAATCCTGACGCAGTTATCGTCGTGGATGGAACGCCGCCAGGTGCGTCTGAGCTGAATCGCCGACGCCACCCCCGAAATTGCCAAGGAATACGCACCCATGAATGTCAAACGCCTTTTCAAGCTGTTCACTGTCCTGTCGGTCCTGAGCTTCGGCGCCCACGCGGCGGCCGATGACCTGGAGCTGTTGAAGCCTGGCCAGTTGAAAGTCGCCACGCTGGGCACCTTCCCGCCGTTCACCATGCGCAGCCCTAATGGCCAACTGGACGGCCTGGAAATCCGCGTCATGAAAGAGATCGCCAAGCGCCTGAACCTGGAATACACCCCTATGCTGGTGCAGTGGGATTCCCTGTTGGTGGCCCTGGAAGCCAACCAGTTCGACGTCAGCACGGCCGCGATGGACATCACCCCGGCACGGCAGAAACAGATCATTTTCTCCGATGGCTGGATTGAATCCGGCGCGCGGATCCTGACGCCGCTGGACTCGCCGATCAAATCCGCCGCAGACCTCAAGGGCAAGCGTGTCGGCACCCAGGTGTCGTCCACCTACGCCGTGCTGGCCGAAGAACACGGCGCCGTGGTCAAGAGCTACAAGTCCGAATCGGACACCGTGCAGGACCTGGCCAACCACAACGTCGATGCGGTCATCACCGATTCCATCACCGGCGCCTACCTGATCAAGCACGTGGGTCTGCCCATCGCCATGACCGACGACTACGTCAGCCATATCCAGAAGGGCTTTGCGTTCAAGAAGGGCAAGCCCCACCTGGTGGCGGCGGTGAACAAGGCGCTGGCCGAGATGAAAGCCGACGGCACCTACGCGAAGCTGACCACCGACCTGATCGGCTACGACCCGATGCCCAAGGAGCCGGTGCGTTCGCTGGCGCAGTGATCGCCGGACAAGTGGCAACCCGTGCTATCGCGCGGTGAGCGACACAGCGTAAAATCCGGGCCGTCATTGGCAGCCGCTCCCGTTTACCGGCTGCCAATCCACCTTTGTCTGACACCCCTTGTGTGAAGTGACTTATGGAACCGATAAAATCCACGGCCGACTTCCTCGGTGAACGGGAACAAAACCTCAGCGCCAAAGCGTACGACGCGATGCTGCAGATGCTGATCAATCGTGAATTGCCCGCCAATACTGTCCTGCAGGAACGCCGGCTGGCCGAACTGCTGAACATCTCCCGCACCCCGGTGCGCGACGCCCTCACCCGCCTGGAAAACGAAGGCCTGATCAGCCGCACCGCCGGCCGCACGCTGGTGGTCCGGCAGTTTTCCATCCGTGAACTGATCGAAACCCTGCACGTGCGCCGCACCCTGGAAGCCGAAGCCGCACGCTTGGCGGCAGGTCGAGTGCCGCTGGCCGAACTCGATGCGCTGCAAGACAGCGTGCGCCGCCTGCTGGACGCCGAAGTGCCCAACGCCGAAGAAGACTGGGCGGTTGACAGCCAACTGCACCAGATGATCTCGCACTACAGCGGCAACCTGTTGCTGACCCAGTACATCGAAACCCTGCGCCTGAAGACCCGCATGTTCAACCTGAGCGTGGCGCCCGAGCGGTTTGAAAGCGCGCATCAGGAACACCTGTCAATCGTGCAGGCGTTGAAGGTCGGCTATCAGGAACACCTGGCGATCATCGAAGCGCTGCGCGCCAATGACCCCGACGCCGCACAGAAAGCCGCCGCCGCGCACATCGACAGTGTCCGCCAGGGCATCATCAACCGCTTTAGCCAGCTGTGATTTCGCCCACCTTGATCTTCGGCGCCCCCTGACATCGCGCCCTGACGTCATCGGGTGGGAGGGAGCTTGCTCGCGATGAGGCCCGTCCATCCGCCCCTCCCTGGCGTCAGGTCAATCCCTTCGCGGGCAAGCGCGCTCCTACAGCGCAGGTGAATGGCCGGACATTTGTCGGTAGCCTCAGAACCCGTGGGAGCGGACCTGTCCGCGAAGGGGCCGGTACAGCCGCCTCATTGTCCGGGCTACGAATATCGAATCACGAGCACGCTCATGTCTACAAGGGGTTGGGTTCACCCCGCGCGCTTGGCCAGCACTCGTCCCAACACCTGAGTCGCGTCCCGGAAGTCTTCGATGCTCATGGCTTCGTCCGGGTTGTGGCTGCCGTTGGCGTTGCGTATGAACAGCATGGCCGTGTCGATGCCCTGCCCGGCAAACACCGCCGCATCGTGGCCCGCGCCGCTGGGCAAGGACAGGGTTCGCAGCCCTGACGCGTGTGCCGCGCCGTGCAGGTCCGCTATCAGCTGCGAGGCCATCACGCCCGCCGCGCTCCGGGTCTGTTCGCCGAGGTCGAACGTCACGCCGTGTTCACCGGAGATGTCCGTCAGCGCACGCTGCAATCGCTCATCCATCAGGGCCAGGGTCGCGGGCTGCTCCGAGCGCAGGTCGATGCAGAAATCCACGTGCCCGGACACCTTGCTGAAGTCAGCCTGGACCGGATCGGTGGCGAACTGGCCCACCGTTACGGTCAACTGATGCCCTTCGCGCTCCATGGCACGCCACAGGGTTTGCAGCGTGACCACCAGCTGACTGACCGCCACCACCGCGTCCCGCCGATGGCTGCGCGGGGTGGCGCCGGAATGCGCGTAAAACCCGGTTGCCCTGGCCCGCCGATAGCGCAGGCTGCCGCAGATGCCACTGACCACGCCCAGCGGCACACCGGCCTCGATCAGCACCGGGCCCTGCTCGACGTGCACCTCGACAAAGCAGTCGATGGTGGCCGGGTTCAGGGCGGCGACTTGCGTGGCGACACTGTGGGGATCGCCGCCGAGACGCGACAGGTGTTCGCTCAGGCGCTGGCCGCTGTCCGCACGCGTGGCTTCCAGCGCCTGGGCCGGCAACAACCCGAACGCGGCTTTGCTGCCGACATACGAGACCGGAAACCAGGCGCTTTCCTCGGCGCGGATGGCCATGACGGTGACGTCGTGCGCTGGCTGATAACCGCCTTTTTTCCAGCCGCTCAAGACCGCAAGGCCGGCCACCACACCGGCGGCGCCATCGTAATTGCCGCCACGGGGCACCGAATCCAGGTGCGAACCGGTCATGACCACCGCGGTGTTCGGGGTCCGGCCAGGCAAGGTCATGTACAGGTTCAGCGCGGCATCCACCGACACCCGCAACCCGGCCAGTTCCGCCTGTTGGCGCAGCAGGTCATGGGCACGCTGCTCGCCGGGGCCGTAGCTGTCACGGGTAATGCCGACGCCGTCGAAACTCAGGGCGTGCAACGTCAAAAACAACGCATCGGCCTGGGCCCAGTCCGGCGCCGGCAAGCCCTCGGGCACTGAACCGGCCATCAGACCAGCGCCTTGCAGGCATCGACGATCCGCTGGCAGGCCAGCGCGAGGTCTTCGTCGCTGACGCTGTAGGACACCCGAAAATACGGCGCCAGACCGAACGCGGTGCCGGGTACGACCGCCACCCCGCCGTCTTCCAGCAGGTAACGGCAGAGGTCGACATCACTGGCGATCACCTCCCCGTTCGGGGTCCGTTTGCCGATCAACGCGCCGCATTCCACGTACAGGTAGAACGCGGCCGGCGGGCTGACGACATTCAGCAGCGGCCGGGCGCTGGCGAACGCTGCCACCGCATGATCGCGCCGCGCCCGCAGGCGATCACACCAGTGGGCAATGAAGTCCTGCGGGCCATTGAGTGCGGCAACGGCGCCGGCCTGGCTGATGGACGAAGGATTGGTGGTGCTTTGCGACTGCAACAGCTCGATGCCCTTGATCAGCCAGGCCGGTCCGCCCGCGTAGCCCAGGCGCCAGCCCGTCATGGCATGGCTTTTCGAGACGCCGTTGATGGTCAGGGTGCGGTCATGCAGATCAGGCACGGCCTGGGCGAACGAGGCAAAACGGCCCTCGAACACGATCGGCTCGTAAATGTCATCGGACAGGATCAATACCCGGGGATGGTCGCGCAGGACGTCGCCCAAGGCCTGCAACTCCTCGGGGCTGTACAGCGCGCCTGACGGATTGCCGGGGGAATTGAGCAGCAGCCAGCGGGTGTTCGGGGTCAACGCGGCCGCCAGGGACTGCGGGGTCAGCTTGAAGTCGTCAGCCGGCTGGGGCATCACGACAACGGGGCTGGCGCCGGTCAGCAGGACCATTTCCGGGTACGACACCCAGTACGGCGCGACGAAAACCACCTCATCGGACGGTTCCAGCGTCGCCAGCAGCGCGTTGAAAATGATCTGCTTGGCCCCGGTGGACGCAATGATCTGCTCCGGCGCATAGCTCAGGCCATTGTCACGCAGGAATTTAACGATGATCGCCTGCTTGAGCGCAGCAGTGCCGGACACGCTGGTGTAGCGGGTGTGACCCTGACGCATGGCGTCGATGGCCGCTTGCTGAATGTGTTCGGGGGTGTCGAAATCCAGCTCGCCGGTGCTCAGGCTGATGACCGCGCGGCCCTCGGCCGCCATACGCCGCGCCGCCTCCGCAATGGCGGCCGTGGCGGACGGCCGAATGCGCTTCACGAGGCTGGACAGCGAATTGTGGGGCGAATGATCAGGCATCAGGCGGACTCCAAGCGACGAATGCCTGGCATGGTATACCAAAGGGATACTTCGGTCATACGCGTAGTGAGTGAACTATTAAATCATGCACCCGCCTTGTAGGAGCGCGCTTGCCCGCGATTTGCGGTGTGTCAGCGTATGCATTATTCACAGGACGCCAGCCATCGCGGGCAAGCGCGCTCCTACACCACCGGCGTTGCGGTCAGTCCTTCCCTCTGCGGAACGCGTTTTGCAATGTTTTAGCAATGTAGGACAGATATTTCCTCCACCAAGGAACTGTCGGCCCCCGCTGGTGACAAATCGCCAGTATCTTCATTTCTCTCTGGAGGCCGCTGGCCATGCAACTGGATTCACGTGCCCTGCAGCTGCTCAAAAGCCTTCACGACGCCAAGACCTGCAAAGTGAATCCGCTGGATTTCACCACGCTGCTCGCGCTCAGGGACAAGGGCCTAGTGCTGACCTCCGTGGACAATGCGTGCGTCGTTGCCACGCGCACGCCCAAGGGCAACCGGCTGGCCCAAGGGGCGCAGGCCTGTCGCGGTTGATACCGCGTGGCAGCCCTGTCATCGGTTGAAAGGAATTCGGCAGGCCCTGCACAGGTCATACCTACCGCGGTGGCTTGATCGTTGCTTCAGGAAAAGGCCCCACCGCACAAATTCGGCGATAGCCAATCAATAAGGAAGTGCCTGATGAGCGGGATACAAGTCACGATCGAAGACTGGAATGGCGACGGCGCCATCAGAATTCCGGATGCGGTGCTTCAAGAGTTGGGTGTCGACGTGGGCTCGACGCTGTTTATTCTGGACATCGACGTGGAAAAACACACCCTCGTCCTGTCCAGCACCCCCAAAGTCCGCGACCGGGTGGACGAACTCGTCGACCGCCTGGAAGACCTGAATCAAAAATCCGCGCTGCATTACAGAACCTGACATCAGGCCGACGCCCACCACAGAGCGCTCACCTACTGGCGTCACGAGTTCAGGTAGCTCAACGGCAACTCGGTGGTGGATTTGATCTGCTCCATGGCGAAGCTTGAGCTGATGTCGGTGATGCCGGGCAGCCGGATCAGCCGCTTGTACACGGCGTCATAGCCTGCGATGTCGGGCACCACCATCCTCAGCATGTAATCGGTGTCACCGGCCATGCGATAGCAGTCCACCACCTCCGGCAGCGTCGCCATCAACGCGTGAAAACGCTCAAGCCAGTCGGCGTTGTGCTGATTGGTGCGGATCGCTGCAAATACCGTCACCGTGACCTTCAAGTGCCGGGGGTCGAGCAAGGCCACCCGCTGACGAATGATCCCTTGCTCTTCGAGTTTCTGCACCCGCCGCCAGCACGCGGTGCTGCCCAGGCCGATGGCGTCGGCGATCTCGGCGATCGGCCGGGTGCAATCGGTCTGCAGGATGCTCAAAATTGCCTGATCGAACTTGTCCACGTCGCTTGCCCCTTGATGCCGTGCAGTGGCCGGTTATGCCCATTGAGCACAACGATAAGCCAGAAAGGTTGGACGCTGGAATGAAATTCCTCAAATCAGCCAGTAAACCGAAAGAAATTCCGAATTATCTGCCCGTGGACGGCCATTGATCAATTTTTTTTCGGTTTGACGCTAGTAACCTTTTTACATCTTCAGACAGCGCAGGCCGACCATGTCCAACCTCCCTCTTTATTTCGACTACGCCGCCACCACGCCAGTCGACGACCGTGTCATCCAGCACATGGTTACGTGCCTCGGCCGAGAAGGCACATTCGGCAACCCCGCTTCCAATTCCCACACTTACGGTAACCAGGCCCGCCAGGCCGTCGAACTCGCCCGTCGCCAGGTGGCCGAGCTGGTGGGCGCCCCGTCACAGACGCTGGTCTGGACGTCCGGCGCGACAGAATCCAACAACCTGGCGATCAAGGGCATTGCCTCCAGCGGCGAGCCTGCCCGGCGCCACCTGATCACCAGCCGCATCGAACACAAGGCCGTCATCGACACCGTGCGCCAGCTGGAGCTGGCCGGGCATCCGGTGACCTGGCTTGAGCCCGACAGCCACGGCCTGATCCAGCCGGAGGCGGTTCGCCAGGCGTTGCGCGACGACACGCTGCTGGTGTCGCTGATGCTGGTCAACAACGAGCTGGGCACCCTCACCGACATCGCCGGCATCGGGCGCATCGTCCGCGAGCATGGGGCGATTTTTCATGTGGATGCCGCCCAGGGCACCGGCAAAGTCGCCATCGACCTGAACAGCCTGGACGTGGACCTGATGTCCTTCTCGGCGCACAAAACCTACGGCCCCAAAGGCATCGGCGCGCTCTACGTCGGCGAGCGCGCGTGGCCGCTGCTGGACGCGCAGATGCACGGCGGCGGGCATGAGCAGGGGTTCCGCTCTGGCACGCTGGCCACCCACCAGATCGTCGGCATGGGCGCAGCGTTTGCCTTGTCCAGCGCCGAGATGGACGAAGAAACCCGACGCATCAGCGCCCTGTCCGTTCAATTGCGTGAGGGCTTGATGGCCTTGCCGGGCGTGAGCTTGAACGGCTGTCCCGAGCAGCGCATCCCCCACACGCTGAACATCTGCGTCGACAGCCCCGGCTTCAATATCATGAGCCTGTCTCATGCGCTGGCAGTGTCGTCTACGTCCGCCTGCAATTCGGCAGCGGGCGGCGCTTCCCACGTGTTGCTGGCCATGGGGCTGAGCCCGGAGAAAGCCGCGACCGGGGTGCGCCTGAGTCTGGGTCGCTACACCCGGGCAGAGGATGTCGACGCCGCCATCGCAGCGTTGTCTGCGAGCCTGGCCAGCCAGCCTGCGTTCTGGTGATTTGACGGAAAAGTAGCCTCTACAGGCTACTTTGGCGAAAGTAGCCTGTAGAGGCTACTTTTTGCATTTTTCGACGCCTTAGACGGCAATCAGCGCCAACAGCTTCGTCACCGCCAGGCCAATGGCGATGCTGGTGGTGAAGCTGAGCAACGTCCCCAGCAGCACGTATTCGCTCAGCGCCCGCTGCTCGACCCCCTTGATGTCGTTGAAGCGCAAGATGCTCTTGGCCGTGAGCAGAAAACCGATGGCCTCCCATTGCCCCAGCAGGACAAACGTCACTATCAGCACCCGCTCGAGATTACCGATCAGGGTGCCGGCGCTTTTCAGCGTGCCTTGGGTATTGACCGACGCCAGCCACGGGCTGAGCACGGAGCCGATCAGCACCGACGCCGGTTTCAGCACCAGCACGTAACCCAGCAGCAGCAACAGGTTGTGGGAGGTGACCAGCCCTTTCAAGAAAACCCATGCCCCGCCCCACCCCGTCTCGGCGGTCAGCCACACGGCACCGATCACCGCCACGTTGAGGGCGTAGCGGAGCGCGAAGGCAAAGACCCAGCGCATCCTGATCGTCAGCCAACGGATCACCGCCCACCAGGCGCCGACGGTGACCCCTGCCAACAGCGCAAACGGCAGGGTTTGGCCCACACCGAAAAACACCAGGCCCACCACCAGTGCGTAAGCCAGCACGGTGATCGCCGTCAGCCAGGGTTCGCCGGGGGGACGCGCTTTTGCCCGCCAGGCCGAGGACAGGTAATCCAGGCCCATGTGCGCCAGAATCAGCAGCAGCAACACCTGCACGTCACGCATCCGGCAGCTCCCTGATCCATTGGCTGATGTGCTTGAGGTAACGGTCCAGCAGACGGGCCTGGGCGCGGTTCAGTGTCTTGTTGACCGTCACCCGGGATTTGCCCAGCGCCTGGGCGATGCTTTCCTGGTCGGCGTCTTCCAGCAGGTGCAGGCCGTAAGTCTGGGCTTCGACCACGGTCCATTTGTCCACGATGGCGGCGACGAAATCGGTGGCCAGGTCGGCCAGTTCGGTGAAGCGCTCGTTGTTGCAGAACACTGCCAGCGTGGCTTTCTTCATCCCGTCCAGGCCCTGGCCGGACAACACAAACGCTTCGCCATAATTGCCTCGGGACTCGGCGGCGCCAATGCCGACCGCCACCCGGGCGTCCCAGCGTTCCTGATCGGGGCTGGCGGCGATCAGGCCGGCGCGGATGGCCAACGCGCAATGCAATGCCTGGCTGGCGTCCTTGAGCACCACCTGGAAACCGTCGCCGCGATAGGTGTCGGCCTTGAAGCCGTAGCGCGATTTCAGTCCGGCAAGGACTTTCTTCAGGCCGGCGATGTAGGCCTGGGTGTCACCCACGGACCGTGAATGGATCAAATCGCCGGTCAGTACCGCTCTAATGGTCATGGAAATGTCCTGAATCACAGTCGCTGTGCCGCCACTATAGGCCAGTTTTCACAAAATGTAGCCTCTGGAGGCTACTTTGCGAAATGTAGCCTCTAGAGGCTACTTTTGACAGAAATCGTCCCCGTCCAGGCACCGGTTGCCGCCCGGAAATCACACACCGCCGATGCGCCGCTTCTCAACCGCGCCGCACTGCACCAGAATTGACGACCGCCTGACTACCGAGACCGACATGACGATTGACTTCAACAGTGCCATCGAGCGACGTGCGACGGGCAGCAAAAAGTGGAGCCAGTACGCCGACGACGTACTGCCGATGTGGGTGGCGGACATGGATTTTCCCGTGGCGCCCGCCATTCTGAAGGCGCTGCAAACACGGCTGGAGCACCCGATGCTGGGTTACGCCGTGGCCCAGGACAGCCTGCGCGAGACCTTGGTCAAGCATCTGTGGAACGCCTACGCCTGGCGCATCCAGCCGCAAGACCTGGTGTTTTTGCCCGGCGTCGAACCCGGCGTGAACATGGCTTTGCACGCCTTGGTGCCCAGCGGCGCCGGCGTTGCCCTGCAAACCCCGAACTACCCGCCGCTGCTCCACGCACCGGCGAACTGGCAACTGCCGCGCATCGAACTGCCGTTCAAGGTCGATGCCCACGGCGAGTACCCCACCGATATCGCGGCCCTGGAAGCCGGCCTCAAGGACGCCGGCGCGCTGTTGCTGAGCAATCCCCACAACCCGCTGGGCAAAGTCTTCAGCGGCGAAGAGCTGCAACTGATCGCCGACGCCTGTGTGCGCCACGATGTGTTGCTGATCTCCGATGAAATCCATGCCGACATTCTATTCGACGGGCGGCGGCATATCCCGATCGCGTCCCTCAGCCCACGGATTGCCGAGCGCAGCGTGACCCTGATGTCGGCCAGCAAGGCGTGGAACATCGCTGGGCTGAAAACCGCCTTCGCGGTGATTCAGAACCCTGACCTGCGCCAGCGCTTCAATGCCGGACGGCTGGGGCTGGTGGACAGCGTCAATGCGCTGGGGCTGGACGCCACCCAGGCGGCATACCGCGACGGCGGCGACTGGCTGCGGGACGTAAACGCCTACCTGCAGGCCAACCGTGATTACCTGACCGAGGCGCTGCGTACCCGCTTGCCGGGCATCCGCATGCACCTGCCGCAAAGCACCTACCTTGCGTGGCTGGACTGCTCGGCACTGGGGTTGACTGACCCGCAGCAGTTTTTCCTCGAACACGCCAAAGTCGCGTTAAGTGCCGGGCTTGAGTTCGGTGACGACTGCGGCCAGTTCGTGCGCCTGAACTTCGGCTGCCCCCGCGCCATGCTCGAAGAAAGCCTGGCGCGCATGGAGCGCAGCCTCGCGGCGCGGGGATGACACACCTGATGATCTGAACGCTGCATGTATGTGTAGGCGCGCGCTTGCCCGCGAAGAGGCCGATACACCCGACGCATCTCCAGCGCCGGAACCATCGCCTTCGCGGGCAAGCGCGCTCCTACAGGATTTGCATTTGCCGTGAACGCCTTGATCGTTCCCACGCTCTGCGTGGTAACGGGCTGTTGGACGCTCCGCGTCCCGGTGACACGGAGCGTCGTTCGAGACGTTCCCACGCAGGGCCTGGGAACGATCAACAACGATCAATCAACACACCCCTCCCTCAATACCCCAACGACAACCCGCTGTTGCGGCGTGGGTCATTGGCGCCGTAGAACCGGTTGTTGCCCACCGGCTTACCGCCCAGCGACGGCGCGCCCACCAGAATCGCGGCCAGGTGGTTGGCATCCTGCGGGCCGGCGAATTTATGGCCCCAGCTTTCGAGGATTTTTTGCGTATCGGGGCTGGTGGTGAAGGTTTCCAGGTTGGTTTCTTCCGGCAGCCATTGCTGGTGGAAACGCGGCGCGTCGACGGCTTCCTGAATGTTCATGCCGTAATCGATCACGTTGAGCATGGTCAGCAAGGTGGCGGTGATGATCCGGCTGCCGCCCGGCGTGCCCACCACCATCACCGTCTTGCCGTCCTTGGTGACAATGGTCGGGCTCATGGACGACAGCGGCGTCTTGTACGGCGCGATGGCGTTGGCTTCGCCCTGCACCAGCCCGTACATATTGGGCACGCCGATCTTGGCGGTGAAGTCGTCCATCTCGTCGTTGAGCATCACCCCGGTGCTGCCGGCCATGACCCCGGCGCCGAACCAGTCGTTCAGCGTGTAGGTCACCGACACCGCGTTGCCCCACTGATCGACGATGGAGTAATGCGTGGTGTTATTGCCTTCATGGGGCGAGACCCCGGGCTTGATGTCGCGGGAAACCCCGGCTTTCTGCGGCTGGATGGCGGCGCGCAGTTGCGTGGCATACGCCGGGTCCAGCAGGTGGGTCAGCGGATTCTTGACGAAATCCGGGTCCCCCAGGTAGCTGTTGCGGTCGACGTAAGCGTGACGCATGGCTTCGATCTGATAGTGCATGCCCTGGGCCGAGTGATACCCCAGCGCCTGCATCGGGTAGCCTTCGAGGATGTTCATGATCTCGCAGATCACCACCCCGCCCGAACTCGGTGGCGGCGCCGAAATCACGTGGTAACCGCGGTAGTCGCATTCGATGGGCGCCAGTTCACGGGTCTTGTATTCATTCAGGTCGGCTTGGGTGATGATCCCTTTGCCGGCCTGGCTGGCGTCGACAATGGCCTTGCCGACCCAGCCTTGATAGAACCCGGCGCTGCCCTTGGCGGCAATTTCCCCCAAGGTCCTGGCCAGGTCCTTCTGCACCAGCCGGTCACCGACTTTCATCGGATCGCCGTTCTTGAGGAAAATGGGGCCGGAGTCCTTGTCCTTTTTGAATTCCTCGGTGGCGGTCTCCAGCAGATCCACATCCCCCTGCTCCAGCACGAAACCGTCCTGCGCCAGTCGGATTGCCGGCGCGATGACATCGGCGCGCTTGAGGGTGCCGTATTTGCTCAGCGCCAACTCCATGCCGGACACCGTACCGGGCACGGCGACCGCCAGATGGCCCTTGGAACTGAGGTTGGGCACCACGTTGCCGGCCTTGTCCAGGTACATGTCGGGGGTGGCGGCCAGGGGCGCCTTTTCCCGGAAGTCGAGGAAGGTCTTGCGCCCGTCAGCCAGCTGGAGGGTCATGAAGCCGCCACCGCCCAGGTTACCCGCCGCCGGGTACACCACCGCCAGCGCATAACCGACGGCGACCGCTGCATCCACCGCATTGCCGCCGGACTTGAGCACGTCGACGCCGACGTGGGTGGCCAAGTGTTGCGCCGTGACCACCATGCCGTTTTCACCGGCAACGGGCGCTTGTGAGGCCGCCTGAGCACAGCTGACAGCGAGGGTAAGCACCGTCGCCACCAGCGGCCGGGCAAAGGGTTCGTACTTCATCGTTCAGCTCTCTTTTTATTGGGGAGGGACAGCGTCGCAGGGCCGGTCAACGCGCGGGCGGACGCCCGGAAAGGCCGGACGTCGACACCACAAAGACAGGGCGCTGCGTTGCCGCCCTTTCAAAAGTAGCCGCTCCTGCGCAACATACCCACTGCCAAAGCGACTGAATCTTGCCGCGCGACGACTCGCCGATGCCCGGCACACCTCCACACAGGATCCCTGATGGCCCGCACTTTCCGCTCTCTCGAGGGCTACAACTACCGTGTATGGGCCATCGGTGCCCTGATCTCGAATATCGGCACCTGGATGCAGCGCACCGCGCAGGACTGGCTGGTGCTGACCCAACTCACCGAACAGAACGCCACCTCGCTGGGGGTGGTACTGGCGCTGCAATTCGGCCCGATGCTGTTGCTGCTGCCGTTCAGTGGCGCGGCGGCCGACCACTTCGACCGGCGCAAACTGTTGATCGTCACTCAGGTGATCATGGGGCTGCTGGCGTTGGGTCTGGGCCTGTTGACGGTGACCGGGCACGTGACGCTGTGGCAGGTCTACGTGTTCGCCTTTCTCTCCGGCTGCGTCGCGGCGTTTGATGCCCCCGCGCGGCAGACCTTTGTCTCGGACCTGGTGGACGATAGCCAGTTGTCCAACGCCGTCGCGCTCAATTCCCTGTCGTTCAACGCGGCGCGCATGATCGGTCCAGCGGTGGCCGGCGGCTTGATTCCGTTTCTGGGGACGGGCTGGGTGCTGCTGAGCAACGCGATCACCTTCATCGCGATGATCTACGCCATGACCCGGTTGCGCGTCGGCGACATGCACGTGCACGTCAGGCCGGTGCGGGCCCGGGGCAATCTGGTGGGGGGTTTTCGCTACGTGTGGCAGCGGCCTGACCTGAAGGCGATCCTGCTGATGCTGTTTCTGGTGGGCACGTTCGGCCTGAATTTTCCGATCTTCATCTCGACCATGGCGGTCAGCGTGTACGGCGCAGGCTCGGGGCATTACGGCCTGCTGACGTCGATCATGGCCATCGGTTCGGTGACCGGCGCCCTCCTCGCCGCCCGGCGTGGCAGGCCCGGCGCGCGACTGCTGCTGGTGGCCATTTCGATCTTCGGTGCGGGCTTTGCGCTGGCGGCGTTCATGCCCAACTTCTGGCTGTTCGGCGCGGCGCTGTTTGTGCTGGGGATTTCGGCGCAGACCTTCACCACCTCGTCCAACAGCATGGTGCAGCTGTCCACCGACCCCCTGATGCGCGGGCGCGTCATGGCCATTCTGCTGGCCACAACCCTGGGCGGCACCCCGGTGGGCGCGCCGATTGTGGGCTGGGTCGCCGACACCTTCGGCCCGCGCTGGGCCATGGGCATCGGTGGCGCCTCGGGCATTGCCGCCGCGTTGGTGTGGGCGCGGTACCTGGTGAAATACCGGCAGTTGACGGTGCGTTTCAACAGAGGGCGGGTGATGGTTTCAATGTCGAAAGACGACTACCCCGCGAACACTCTGTAGGCGTCCAACACCGCGGTCGCCGCACATCGTGGGAGGGAGCTTGCTCGCGAAGAGCGCCGGGCCATCCGCCGCATCGTTTGGGCGCCGAATGTCCAATCGCGAGCAAGCTCCCTCCCACGAACCCTGTCTGCATCAAGAAGCGAAGGGGCAGGCTTGACGCACCGCGATGGCCGCTTTGCCAACACGTTGGCTCCTACAGAATCGAAGAAGACCACACGGCGAATGCCCTGTAGGAGCGCGCTTGCCCGCGAAGACATCCTTTGCGTCAATGATGCAGCGGCTGTCACGCCGCAATCGCGGGCAAGCGCGCTCCTACAGAACCTGCCGGGTCAGAACCAACGATCATTGCGCTTGCGGCCGCGGGTCAGGGCCGGGAGGATCAGTCCCAGCAACAAGCCTGCGCCGCCGATGCTGCCGCCGTAGACCATGTAGCGCATCAGCACCTGATTGTTCTCGTCACCGAGTTTCGCCTGGGTCGAGCGCAATTCGGACTGGGCGTCGGTCAACTGGGCGTTGAGGTCCTTGGCCCGGGCTTCCAGTTCATCCACCAGTTTCTTGCGCGAATCCAGGGTTTCCTGCATGCCCTGGACCTTGGCTTTCCAGTCATCATCGATGGTCTTCAACTGGCCGCTGAGGTCGGTGACCTGCTGCGTCAACTGCGGCAGACGCTCGGTCTGGCCCGGCACTTCCTGCAGATCACTGGACGGGATCCACACCGTGTCGCCCGAGTTGCCCCGCACCTGGCTGTAATCGCCCTGGGTGTTGACCAGTTCGACCTTCTGACCGGATTTAAGGGTGCCGACGATGCGATAGCCATCGGTGGGGCCGCTGCGCACATAAGTGCTCAGGGTGTCGCTGACCCACCGGTCCTTGGCATTGGTTTCGCCGTGGGCGCTGACACAGACGGTAAGCAGCGAACCCAGCAGACCGGCGCTGAGCAGACGGCGGCGGGCGCCGGGAAACAGGGACAGGGAGGACGAACGCAAGGAAGACTGAAATAGCGACATGGAGGGATCTTCAAAAGATAAAAAAGAAAGGCCTGGATGGTCGGGCCGGTGACGATGAACAAAGCCTGCGCCTGCAGCGACGGGCACTACGCTACAACTGCGGAGAAGACAAAGGCGCGGAAAATCGTGACTGCGGCCGGAGGCTCGTGAACCCGGCACCACATGCCGCGCAGTGGTCAACAGACCTTTCAAACCGTGTCAGGTTCACTACGGAGGGGTGACGTTCGTCAGACAGTTCGCTGACGTTTGTAGGATGAAGCAATGCTGCCGCAGAAATTTCTGAACTGTTTGCGCGCCAATGCCTCTATTTTTTTGCGTAGCACGCGGTTGAGGCCGACAGCGCTGCGGCCGCATTTGAACTGCGCAACTGAACTGACTGACAAGGCGACGCTATGAATACGTTTATCCCGCTGGAAACGCTGGCAGAGACTGACCTTTCCGAGTTCCACGAAGTCTGGCTGACCTCTCAGGAAACGCATCCCCAGGATCCCAAGCTGCAACACAGCGAGTGCCTGTGGCGGGTCGACCGCAAACTGACCACCGATGTCGAGATCGATGACAAGTATTTCCAGGACCTGCCTTGCCTCTGGCTAAAAGTGGATTCCCTGACCGACAAGCCAGCCATCGGCAACGTACAACAGATGCTCAAGGCCAAGCTGGACGAGCAAGGTCTCAAAGGCGAGTTCTTCCCTGAAGAAATGCCCAATGCGGAAGAAACCAGCGACGCCCGCGACCTGCGCAGCTGATCGATTCATTGCGGCCCCGGCCTTACGCGTGGCAACCCGGTTGCCCGCGTTCGGCCGTTGAGCGCACACCGAATACCTCCATACGAATGTACATCCCGCTACATCCCCCCGCTTTCGAGTGACATAAACCCGCCACTGATACCCTTGTCGCATTAACCCGCATCTTGCGCGCTGATCTCCTGTTAAGGTGCATCCCTCGCGCCGTGGTATCTGCCGTCCTGTGCCCGCGCTACCCCTAATAATGCTCGCCTCAGGTTTTCACGCCGCAGCTTCGCGGCAACCTCGCACACCCTTGCGCGTCATCTGGGCCGCTGATCGCCCGATGCCTGGCTGTGGCTGGCAAACGCTTCCTCTTTTTCGCACTGCGACACCGTGAGCAGCGTTTGACGGTTCCCGAATGGATCACCCCGGAGCAGCGCCATGATCCCGCACACGCACGATGCAATCCCCAACACAGCGCTGGAAGCAGCACTGGTGGACTGCGCGCGTGAACCCATCCGCGTGCCGGGCGCCATTCAGCCCCATGGCGTGCTGCTGACCCTCAGCGGCGAACCGTTGTGCGTGGAACAGATCAGCGCCAACTGCGCCCGTGACCTGGGTCTGGACAGCAGTGAATTGCTGGGCAAACCGTTGTCGATGCTGATGTCCGCCGAGCAATCGCTGCTGATCACCCGGGCGCACGGCAGCCCGCGCGGCGTCGAAAGCGACCCGATGCGCATGACCCTGGGCACCACCGACTACACGGCCTCGCTGCATTCATTCGACGACGTGCTGGTGATCGAACTGGAGCCGTACGTCGAGCCGGCCCTCGATCAGTCCAGGATCATCACCCGGGTGCTGCGCAACCTGCAGGCCGCCACCACCCTGGAAACCCTGTTCGACATCAGCGTCCACGAAATTCAGGCGCTGACCGGCTATGACCGGGTGATGATTTATCGCTTCGAACCCGAGGGCCACGGCAATGTGGTGGCTGAAGCGCTGACGGGCCCCCTGCCCAGCTACAGCGGTCTGAATTTCCCCGGGTCCGACATTCCACCCCAGGCGCGCGAGCTGTACCGGCTGAACTGGATCCGGGTGATCCCCGACGCGACGTACGTGCCGGTGCCGTTGGTGCCGCTGCTCAGGCCCAAGACCGGGTTGCCGCTGGACCTGGGCTTTTCCAGCCTGCGCAGCGTGTCCCCAGTGCACTGTGAATACCTGAAGAACATGGGCGTGCGCTCGTCCATGAGCATTTCGTTGCTGGACAACGGCGACCTGTGGGGCCTGATCGCCTGCGGGCATCCGTCGCCGCTGTTGGTGCCCCGGGAAATACGGGATGCCTGCGCGCTGATCGGGCAACTGCTGTCGGCCAAGATCGTGGCCATCGTCGCCAGCACCCTGCAGCGTGAACGCGAAGAAAAAGTGGTGCTGCTGGGCGAGCTGGCGCTGGCCATGAGCCGCGCGGACCGGGAAATCCTCGACGGTCTGGTGAGCCGTCCGGATCTGCTGCAATCTCTGACCATGGCTGAAGGCGCCGCCGTGCTGATCGAAGACCGGCTGCACCTGTTTGGCCAGTGCCCGACCAAAGAACAGGTCCGGGCCCTGCACCTGTGGATCCGCGACGTGGGCCTGACCCGCAAGAAGCTCAGGGAGCAACCGATAGGCCTTCAGGGCCTGGGCGTGTTCCATACCGATTCCATGCAGCAAATGAACCCTGCCGCCGCCGTCTACCGCGACGTGGCCAGCGGCGTCATCGCGTTCATTCTGCCCAAGCCCATCGCCAACGCGGTGATGTGGTTCCGCCCGCAACTGACCTCCACCATGAACTGGAGCGGCAATCCGGACCAGCATGTCAGCGTCAGTTCGGCAGGGTCCGCCAGCCACCGATTGCACCCGCGTCAGTCGTTCGAGGTGTGGGAAGAACAAGTCACCGGCATCGCGCAACCCTGGTCCCGGGGCGATCTGTACGCGGCCGAAGACATTCGCCGTTCAGCGCTGGAAAACGACCTGGAACGCCAGGTGCACCGCGAGCAGGAAGCGGTTCGCCTGCGCGATGAACTGGTGGCCGTGGTCTCCCATGACCTGCGCAACCCGATGTCGATCATCATCATGCAGTGCGGGATGATGCAGCGTTGGGCGGGCAGCGACGGGACGGTCGAAAATCGGCAGATCCGCCGCGCCCTGGGGACCATCGAGAACGCGACGACGCGCATGAACAGCCTGCTGGAAGACCTGCTGGACACCGCCAAAGTGGACACCGGTCGCTACCAGTTGTCGTGCATGGGCCTCAATGTCACCAGTCTGCTGGAAGAGGTCTGCAACCTGCTGGTGAGCCTGACCAGCGAAAAGAACATCGAGCTCAACTGCACCGCCGCGCCGGGGCTGGTGGTGCACGCCGACCCGGAACGGATCTTTCAGGTGCTGTCGAACCTGGTGGGCAACGCGATCAAGTTCACCCCCGAGGGGGGCCAGATCAATATCGATGCCACCAGCAACGGCAGCGATGTGCTGATCAACGTTCGCGACAATGGCGTCGGCATTCCCCCCGAGCACCTGCCGTATATCTTCCAGCGCTACTGGTCGATCAAGGAAGGCAACCCCCAGGGCAATGGCCTTGGCCTGTACATCTCGCAGGGCATCATCGCCGCCCACGGTGGCCACCTCTGGGCCAAGAGCGACGCCGGCATCGGCAGCGTGTTCACCTTCAGCCTGCCAGCGTATGACGGCCCGTCCCGCGCGGGTGAAACCACGTTCCTCAAGCAGAACGGCACCACACAACGCCTGGCCCAGTCGATCACCGCCAAGCTTGAGCGACAGCAACTGGAAGACCGCGTGGCCCGCACCGCCCTGCTCAACGAACTCAATCACCGGGTCAAAAACACCTTGTCCACGGTGCAGGCCATTGCGTCGCTCACGGCGAGCAATTCCGATTCACTGGAGTCGTTCCGCAAAGGCTTCGACGCGCGGATCTTCGCGCTGAGCCAGGCCCATGATGCCCTGGCCCGAGGCGAGTGGATTTCCGTGGACCTGCTGGCGCTGGTGGATCAGGTACGCGCGCCCGACGGTGGTGCCGAACGGGTGACCTTCAGCGGCGATGCGGTGGCACTGGAGCCGAGGATCGCGCTCACGCTGTCCATGGTGTTCCATGAGTTGATGGCCAACGCCCTGCAACATGGCGCGCTGCTGCTGCCCGATGGCCACGTGACGCTGCATTCGGCGCTGGACCTGAAAGCGTCGCCCCCTATGTTGAGGATTGAATGGGTGGAATCGGGCAGCGTCCCGGTCGATGCCAGCACGGTCAAGGGCTTCGGCTTCCGCTTGATCCGCCGCAGCATCGAACGCGAGCTCAATGGCAAGGCCGACGTGCAGTTCGAACCATCAGGCCTGAGCTGCACCCTGCTCATCCCCTGGGTCGAACCGGCGGACGGCGGTCTGTGATTGTGACAAGCGAATCCGTTATCGCCGTTCCCCAGGTGTTCATCGTTGAAGACGAAACGATGCTGGCGATGCTCATCGAAATGATGCTCGAAGACCTGGGCTACTCGACGGCCTTCCACGCCAGCCGGGTAGACGACGGCGTGCAGTACGCCCTTAACGGCACCTATGACGTGGCGATCCTGGACATCAACATCATTGGTGGCAACTCGTTCCCAATCGCGACAGCCATTGCCGGTCGCGGCATCCCGTTCATGTTCTGCTCGGGCTACGGGCAACTGGGCATTCCCGTTGCGTGGTCCCATCAGCACTGCATGGCCAAACCGTTCAGCGCCGAACAACTGGAAGAAGCCCTGAACAACCTGCTACGCCCTGCGGCCTGAGGGTGAATGATCTAGACGACGGAGCGGCGTCGGATGCCTCTTCGCGGGCAAGCCTCGCTCCCACGCCTTCGGCAGAAGCAGACGGCGTTCGGCGTGGCGTTTGATTCTGGCCGCAGGCCGTGGGAGCGCAGCTTGTCTCTGGGCCGCAGTCGGACGATGGGGTGCGCAGCGGCACTGAAACCCTTCACCCGAGGTGTGTCAGGCACACCGCATTCGCAGGTTTTACTGCCGCTTCGCTGCAGATCGCGGGCAAGCCTCGCTCCCACGCCTTCGGCAGAAGCGGATCGAGATTGATCGTTCTGCGTGGGCACGATCAATGCCGTGGCGTTTGATTCTGGCCGCAGGCTGCGTGGGAACGATCATTCAACACCTGTCGCGACCTATGTCTGAAACCGCGCCTGCAGCGCTTTCATTTCGACATGCAGCGGGTGGTAGGCGGCGCGGGTGCCTTCGCCGTCGGGGTAGCCGAACACGCCGGCCGGGCAATAGCGATCATCGTCCCAACCGGGATAGTCCAGAAACGGGTACCAACACAGGCCCTGCACCTGCACCCCGCGGGCCAGGGCCAGTTCGACCTGTTCGATGACATAGTGCAGCCACGGCACCCGGGCCTGGTCTTCGGTGCCGGTTTCGGCGATCAGGATCGGTCGCTGGTAGCGCCGGTGCACCTCCGTCAACATCCCCGACAGCGGACGAAACTGCGGCTCGCCCCAACGGATCTTCCCGCCGTTATGAAACCACTGATTGTCGGGGTAGAAATTGACTCCGACGATGTCCAGGTAATCCTCCTGCCCGCCCAGCCCCGGCCAATGGCGCCCGGTCAGCAGATCCCAGGCCTGGAACTGCGCCAGCCGGTGATGCTCGGCGTGTTCCGCCTCATCGGCCCGGGCGTTCACCGGCACGACATGGATCAACGGATCGCACTGCACGAAGCGCGCGAGGGGCATGTGCTCTCGGATGGCCTCGATGGCGGCGATGCTGGCGCGCACCAATTGATGCTTGAGCTCAAACCCGCGGCCTCGAGCGCCGGGATTGAAATAACTGACGTCACCTCCCGCCCAGCTCCAGAACGACATCTCGTTGATCGGCGAAAAGAAGGCGACGTCAACGCCCTCCTCCCGCATCAGCCTGGCGGCCGCCCCGGCAAAGCGGGCGAAGCGTTCCACGAACTCAGGCCGCCAGATATCCAGCCCGTCGGGGTAACCGTAATGACACAGGTCCCAGACCACCTGAACCTTGCGGTCCCTCGCCGCGCGCAACATCGGCAGGAAACTGCTCCAGTCGTAGTGACCGGGCTGGTGTTCGATCAAGTGCCAACGCAGGCCGTCCCGGGCGCAACGAATGCCCACTTCCGCCAACTGCCGGTAATCGCTGTCGACCCAGCGGCCGTGCCCGGTGCCGGCGAGCAGGTCCAGGCGCAGGCCGTCACCGCGGCGCTGGGTCGAACACTCGTAACCGGCCATGAGAAAAGAATCGAAGACGCTCGCCACCCTCACCGCGCATGCCTCGCTACCGGGACGAACCTAGAAGCGATCATTCGCTGGTCACTTCAGCGCGCGGTGTGTCGACGGCGGTCTCCTGTTCAATGCGTTGATACAGCGCCAGCGCCTGCCCCACCACCTGGTCCATGTTGTAGTACTTGTAAGTGCCCAGACGGCCGAGAAAAGTGACCCCTGGCGTGTTGTCGGCCAGCGCGCTGTAGCGCTTGTACAGCTCGGCGTTTTCCGGCCGCGGGATCGGGTAGTACGGGTCACCCTCTGCGCACGGAAATTCATAGCTGATGCTGGTCAGCGGGTGCGTCTGCCCGGTGAGGTGCTTGTACTCGGTGATGCGCGTGTACGGCACGCTCTGGTCCGGGTAGTTGACCACCGACACCGGCTGGAACTGCACCTGCGGCAAGGTCTCGTGCTGAAACTGCAAGCAGCGGTACGGCAGGCGGCCAAAGCAGAAATCGAAATATTCATCGATGGGGCCGCAGTAGATCAATTGCTTGAAGTTGACCTGATCGCGCACCGCATCGAAATCGGTGCCCAGCAACACGTCGATCCGGGGATGGTCGAGGATCTGTTCGAACATGCGCGTGTAGCCGTGCAGCGGCATCGCCTGGAAAGAGTCGGTGAAGTAGCGGTCGTCTTCATTGGTGCGGGTCGGAATGCGCGAGGTCACCGACTTGTCCAGCTCCGAGGGGTCCAGGCCCCACTGTTTGCGGGTGTAGCCACGAAAGAACTTCTCGTACAGTTCCCGGCCGATCTGGTTGATCACCACGTCTTCGGAGGTGCGGATATTCGCCACCGGCTCGGCACGCTGCTGGAGAAAGACCTCGGCCTGCTGCTGGTCCATCGACAACCCGAACAGGCCGTTGAGGGTGGTCAGGTTGATCGGGATCGGCAACAGGTGTTCGTCCACCTGGGCCAGCACCCGGTGCTCGTACGGCCGCCATTCGGTGAAGCGCGACAGGTAATCGACGATGCGCTGGGCATTGGTGTGGAAGATGTGCGGGCCGTAGCGATGGACCATCACCCCCGCCGCATCCAGGTGGTCGTAGGCGTTGCCGGCGATGTGCTCGCGGCGATCGATCACTAGCACGTGCTTGCCCAGCCCTTCGGCCAGGCGCTCGGCGATGACTGCGCCGGCAAACCCGGCGCCGACGATCAGGTAATCGTAGGGACGCGGGTCGTTCAAGAGCGAAGGTCCCTGTTTTGCAGTATCAAGGGTTACCGTAGGCATTCGATCTGCTCCTTCATGGTGGCGCAGGTCTTGTCCCACGACATGCCGTCCAGCGCCTGATCGGCGAGCTGGGTCACGCTGCCCTGGGCTTTCAGGGTCAACGCCGCCTCGATGGCGGCAATGAAGCCGTCCGCCGAATCGGCAATCGCGACCACGCCGCTCTCGCCGTAGCCACTGACCACGTCGCGAATCGGGGTGGACACCACCGGGCAACCGCCGGCCAGGTATTCCGGGGTTTTGGTCGGGCTGATGAACCGCGTCGATTCGTTGATCGCAAACGGCATCAGCGCCACGTCCCAGCCAGACAGATACGCCGGCAGCTCGGGATACCCCTTGCCCCCCAGGTAGTGGATGTTGTGCTGACGCGGCAAGGTCTCGGGATCGATTTTCACCACCGGGCCGATCAGGATGATCTGCCAGTCCGGACGCTGGATGGCCAGTTCACGGACCAGCTCGATGTCGAAGCGCTCGTCGATTACACCAAAGAACCCCAGGCGCGGATGACCGATGGACGCCTGATCCGCAGGGTCCGGCAGGCCGGTGCGCGCGGCGGCAAAGTGGGCGATGTCGACGCTGCTGGGCATGGCGTGGGCGTTGGCGTGTTGCTGACGCTTGGCTTCCCACAGGCTGTAGCCGCCGGTGAACACCACGTCCGCCTTGGCCATCAGACGCTGCTCCTGCACCACCAGATCCGGCGGCGCACCCTTGAACGCCGACAGCTCGTCCATGCAATCGAAGATGGTCACGTGGGCCTTGAGGTGCTCGGTGAACGACAGGCTCATGGGCGTCAAATACCACAGCAACAATTCGGCGCCGCCGTGTTGCGCCAGGTAATCATCCAGCAACTGCCGTTGTTCGGCGGCCACCTGTTGCGGTTCGGTGCCATGGGCCAGTTGCGGCACCAGCACGGTAATGCCCGGTACCGGCTGCGACACGTCAAGCCGCGATGCCCGCGTGTCGACAAACACCGGCTCTTCGAAAAACAGCACGTCGTAGTCGTGGGCCAGGCGCGACATCACGTGCTGCGGCCGCTGATAGACGAAGCCCCAGCGCAGATGAGAAAGGCACAACAGCGTAGGCCTGGCCACGCCGGTCATGGCGGGCTGAGCGTCAACGGGCACGGGGAGCAATTGATCGGGTTGTTCTACTAGATTCATTTCGGATTCCTTTTGAAGACTGGAATCGAGACTGAGGCCCCTGTGCACCAAGGCATCGAAAACACTCGTTTGCTGAGCTGGCGCGGCTCGGTGACACCGGTTCACGTTCTGCGCGCTGGCAAAGCTTTGAGGCACGACGCGCCATCACCGTTCAACCCGTCGAGAGACAAAGCCGATGAAGGGCGTCTACCGATCGGCACTCTGCTTGAACTCTTGTCTGCTGCAACGCCCATAACTTCATGACGGTTCAGTGTCGCCCGCTTTACTGAACCGCGTCATGGAAGGTCCGGCAGTCCGAAGTCGCCGAACGAGATTGCCTGAAGAGGATGACACATGATCTTGGTAACTGGCGGTGCAGGCTATATCGGCGCTCACGTGGTGCTCGAATTGATGGATCAGGGCGAGGACGTGATGATCCTCGATAACCTGTGCAACAGCTCTCGCCTGGCGGTGGAGCGAATAACCGCCATCAGTGGCCGGCGGCCCTTGTTTGTCCTGGGCGACGTCAGAAACCGAGGCTTGCTGGACAGTCTGTTCAGTGAACACCCCATCGATGCGGTGATCCATTGCGCCGGGCTCAAGGCGGTGGGTGAAAGCGTTCGCGAACCGTTGCGCTATTACGACACCAACGTCGGCGGCACCGTGACCCTGTGCCAGGCCATGGAGGCTGCGGGGGTGTTTACCCTGGTGTTCAGCTCCTCGGCCACGGTCTACGGCGACTGCCCGGTGATGCCCATCGATGAGACCTGCGGCACCGGGCAGCCTTCCAATCCCTATGGCCAGTCGAAGCTGATGGCAGAGCACGTGATGAACAGCATGGCCGCCTCCGACCCGCGCTGGTCGATCGGCCTGCTGCGCTACTTCAATCCCATCGGCGCCCATGACTCCGGCGAATTGGGTGAAGCGCCAACCCTGACCCCCAACAACCTGCTCCCTTATCTGCTACAGGTGGCCAGCGGCATTCGCCCGGCCTTGCGCGTCTACGGCAACGATTACGCCACGCCTGACGGCACCGGGGTGCGCGACTACGTGCACGTGATGGACCTGGCGGAAGGTCACTTGAAGGCCTTGCGGGCGTTGCGCCTGAAACAGGGGGTGCACATCTGGAATTTCGGCACCGGCCAGGGGTATTCGGTGCTGGACGTGGTCAACGCGTTCGAGCGCGTGTGCGGCATTCCCGTACCGCTGCTGCTCGAACCCCGCCGCCCCGGCGACATCGCCCAATGCTGGGCCGACCCCGGCAAGGCGCACCTTGAACTCGGCTGGGCCGCACAGCGCTCGCTGGACTGCATGCTCACCGACGCCTGGCGCTGGCAGCTCAACAGCCAAGGCGACGAGATTGAAACCCAAGTAGGGTAACGGCCCGGCAAACGCATCACCTTCAGTAGCGACCACCTCCCCTGTAGGAGCGCGCTTGCCCGCGAAACCATGTGTTCTGTCACTGTTGTAATCGCTGACCCACCGCCATCGCGAGCAAGCGCGCTCCTACAGAACGGCGCTATGGCCATCCGGAAATCTGCGAGAAAAGCACCTCCCCTGTAGGAGCGCGCTTGCCCGCGAAAGCACGTGTTCAGTCACTGTTGCAATCACTGACCCACCGCGATCGCGAGCAAGCGCGCTCCTACAGATTTTGCCGGCAGCGAGGGATATGGCCAGCCCTTGGCAGCGTTCCCGAAGAACGGCGCTTTACCCAACCTTTACCAACCCTAGACCTGCCTTTACACGGATTGGGTGTTTCATACGTACAGGGCGAACCCACACTTGTCGCCGAAGGAGACACCCATGATTTCGAAGATGATCCAAGCTGTCATTCTCTCCGGTACCCTGGCCGTTGCAGGCACGGCGTCGGCCAATGACCGCAACGTGATAGTCCCCGTCATCGCCGGCGCAGCCGTGGGCGCGGTCCTGGCCACGCTGATCAGCAGCTCGGGCCGAAACGATTACCAGCAGCCGCGCTACCGGAACTACCAGCCCCAGCCCCGCTACGCGCCGCAGTACCAACCGGTGGCCTATGTGCCGGTGCGCCAGCAGGTGGTCTATCGCCGGTTCGAGCCGGTCCACGGCAACCACTATGATCGCGGCTATGATCGCGGGCGGGACTGGCACGGTGATCGCGGGTACGACCAGGGCCGGGGCAATGGCCGCTGGTAATGCAAGCGCTGACTCGCGCCCATGAAAAAGCCGCTGACAGTGATGTCAGCGGCTTTTTTACGGAGTTGCGACGTCGCGAATGGCTTACGCCTGACGCTGAAAGCCGCGAAGCCCTTTGCGTTGATCGCCATGCAACAGTCCGGACTTGAACTGCTGGATAAACAGCGCGGTTTTGAACCCGCGACTCAGCAAAGAGGCTTGCGCTTCAAAGCTTTTGACGCAGTGACCAAAGCCGCCGAAGCGCAACGCGCTTTCGGCAGACTCTGTTGAAGCGTCGGACTGACTGACATGCGTGGGATTAGCCATTGTCGTTCCTCATGCTAGACGCCGATTAAACGCCGTGGATAACGCAAAAAAACCGGTTGCACCCCGTGAGGAATGCAACCGAGTGGTACCGCCATTACAGCGCGGGGTCAAGCTCCGCTTTGCCCTGGGCCAAACCTGAACCCAGATCAGCACCGGTCATCGGGTCTGCCGTCAGGTCAGACTTGGTGCGCTCTTTCATCATGGTGAGGGTGACCTCATCTTCTTCGCTCAAGACGACAGAAGCGGTGCCATCACCACCATCAACGGCTGGATGCGGGTTCTCGACATATTCGAATTCTGCATCGTCGTTCCATGGCCCACGTACATTCGGCTCGCCGTTGGACATGCTGAAGTAGGTGCGGGTGAACTCTGGCATACCCGGCAGCTTGCCTTGCGGGAAATTGGGCTGGATCGAGTGCAGCGCTTTCTCAAAGGACAACTGGTGGGCGATCTCGCGCGTCATCAGGAAGCCCAGGGCTTCTTTGACGCCGGGGTCAGTGGTCACGTTGATCAAGCGCTCGTAGACGATTTTCGCCCGGGCTTCAGCGGCAATGTTGGAGCGGAAGTCAGCCGTCGGCTCGCCGATGGTGTCGATGTAGGCCGCTGTCCACGGAACGCCCGCGGAGTTGACCAGCGGAGCACCGCCGCCGTAAAGCAGGCTGGTAATGTGCGAGTCGTTGCCGGCGCCGTTGATTTCACGGTACAGCTCACCTTCGGCTTGCACTCCTTCGGCCATCTTGCCTTTGCCGCCCTTGTTCAACATCACGATGATCGAGCCGATGATTTCCAGGTGGCTCAATTCTTCGGTGGCGATGTCGAGCAACAGATCTTTGCGACCTGCGTCTTCTTCAGCCAGCGCCTGGGTGAAATAACGAGTGGCCGCTGCCAGCTCACCTTGTGCGCCGCCGAACTGCTCAAGCAGCAAGTTAGCGAGGCCCGGATTTGGTTCGGCAACTCGGACGGTATATTGAAGTCGTTTGTTATGAAGAAACATGGATGTATCTCCCAATTCAGGCTTTTGCTAGTTATAAGGCGAAAGCGAACTAACGATCTAACATCGCTGACTGCAAGTTTCCGCGGGAGTGGCGCTACAGCGCTCGTTAAATGAGAGCAATGCGAGCCGAACAAAATTCGAACGAATAAAAACAGACGCGACGGGTGGTATAAACTTGTTAGTTCTACTTGCTTAGAGGTCGAGTGACCAACGGCCAAGTGCCGTTTTAAATATATCCATACGGATAGAGTGCGCGCTCGTTTTATGAGAAATGCGTGGTTCCAGACGCAAAAACGCCGCTCAATGAGCGGCGTTCTGTCAGCTGCGTTTTGTTCAAACGGAGCCGGAAACAACCTTTGCAGGTGGCTGGGTACGACGACCCAGGACACCGGCGCCTGCCGCTACCACACCCGAGATCACCAGCGTCATCAACAGAATCCAGCTCGCCTGGGACACACGCTTGGCGGCAACATCGGCCGCTTCACGGGCCTTCTGCTCGGCATCGGCCTTCAGTTGCTGATACTTGGCGTAGGCCTCGCGGTAGCTCTGCTGAACCTGATCGACCATTTGATTGGCTTCAGCGTCAGTCTTGCCGGTGCGCGCCTTGATCAGGTTGACCATGGCCTCGCGGTCGGCAGCGTCCCAGGCCTTGTCACCCTTGGCCTTGATGCGGTCCATCAAGCCACCAAGCTGGTTGTCAGCCTGTTGAGGTGCCGAGGCACTGTTTTGTGCCGTGTTCTTGGCATCCTGCTGGACGTTCTGCGCTTCCTGTTTCAACGCATCCGGGTTCAGTTCAGGTTTGCCGGTCTGACGCATGGCCGTTTCAAGTTCGCCCTGAATGTCATCCAGGTTGAAATCGATACCCTGCTGTTTCAGTTGGTCCTGAATCTTGCCGCCCATCGACGGGGCCACTTGTGCGATGCCGCTGCCAATCGCGGAAAGACCGCTGCCCGCCAGGTTCAAACCGCCGCGCACGACGCCAGTGACGGCGCTCGACACCAGGTACACCGTCAGCAGCGAAACCGTGGCCCAGACCAGCAAGCCATGCAGGCCGCCTTCCCGGTGCGCCAGTCGGCCCGCCGCCCAGCCGCCGATAAACAGCGAGATCACCGCGCTGACAATGACCCAGATGCCGGCGCTGGTGCCCATGCCTTCTACGGGGTTGCCTTCTCGCAAAGGTTCGATTGCCGATGTACCGATGGCTGTGCCGAGCAGGCTCAAAATCAGAGAAACGATCATCGCCAGAACAACGCCGGCGATCACCGCACTCCAGGAAATTCGCTTGAGCAGCGGCGCATACGTTTCGACGCGGTCGTAGGCAGGTTGAGAGCGGTATACAGGTTCGTCTTGAATCATTTTCTTAGTCCTTGGGTAAGCCGTTGCAGCAATAGGCCCGAGACTTTTGGCCACGACGCATGCCGCATGTTCGGACGCATCGATGGTTCGCTCGGTTGGGTTCATACGCGGCGGGAAGGCGATCCGCACCCGCTGCTAATCTCTGGACCCGACCCCATCCAAAAGCGTTCATTCAAATACGCTACAGACCCGACGAAACGCAGGCTTGCGCCCCGAACAAGACCCGAAAAAGGTTTCGCAAGTTAGGCCATGCAAAAACGCTGAACCATTTTCAAACGGCCCAAGTCCCATCATCGAGGACAGCAAACTGTCCACCCTCGACAATAAAGGAACAATCAAAATGGCAAACTTAGTCCGCACTTCAGCTCTGGCACTGTTGTTCACCCTTGGCAGCCAAGCGGCGTTCGCAGCACAGGATGACGACTTCGTGGAAGACGCTTCGGCAAAAGGCGTTGCAGAAGTCGAGGCTGGCAAACTGGCTCAAGAGAAAGGCACTGCGGCAGATGTCAAAAAATTCGCCGACATGATGGTCAAAGACCACACCGCTGCCAATACCAAACTCAAGTCCATCGCCGACAGCAAGAAGCTTGAAGTGTCCACCGATGCTGAGCTGCTGGATAAAGCCAAGTCTATGATCCTCGAGTTGCGCACCGCCAAGTCCTTCGACCAGGCGTACGCAAACAACCAGGTCAAGGCTCACGAAGCGACCATCGAGCTGTTCGAAGAAGAAATCAAAGACGGCAAGGACGCAGACCTCAAGGCCTTCGCCACGGCGACCCTGCCAAAACTCAAAGAGCACCTGACCCACGCCAAAGAATTGGCCAAGGCTCACGGCGGCACTGCTGCCAACTGATCCACCGGATAGCGCCGTCAGGCTTCACGGCCTGACGGCTTTTCCGCCCCCCGCTTCCCTCCTCCCTTCCCGTGTCCTCCAGCCCCTGCGCACCGTCCGATGAATGACCTTCCTTCCCGCCTGCCCAAATCAACTGTACATCTATACAGTTAAACCTGTATCGGCGCGTCACAGTGGCGCGTGTTTTTTTGGTGTTCAGGTGATTGCTATGTGTGGCGGCGTCGAAGCGAAGGACAAGAACCGGGCGTATGAAGCGTTCAAAATCTACTTCCCCAATCCCAAGGCCGCCTTCCCGGTGATGCTCGAAGACGGCACCGACCTTGGTTGGGTGCCATGGGGGCGGCGCAAGGAACAGGCCGGCAACGGCCCGCAAGGCGGGTGGGCCAAACAGGAGACGGTGGCGCGCGGCGGCTGGGCGCACTATCACCCGCAGCGGGCGCTGGGCCTGATCAGCCGCTACATGGAGAAAGACGCCGAGCGTGTCTCGCACTGGTTCGACATGAACGACGGCTACGCCCTGGATTGCCTGGTGATTGGCGAAGGCGACGAGCGCCGTGTCTACGTCGTCACCGCCGCGCCGCCTGCGGAATATGCCGGGATCCACCATCGCTGGCCGGTCATCAGGAAATGCACCGACCGTTCTCAGCCCTGATCGCCGGGTGGCGCGTTGTGCGCACTGACGGGCGCGGTCACGGCGCTGGAGCCGCGCTTGCCGTACACCAGCAGGCCACTGAAAAAGATCAGCACCATCCCGAACACCGAAGACACCACCGGGTAGCTGTCAAACAGCAGCACGCCGTAGGCCGTGGCGAACACGATCTGCAGATACCCCAGCGGCGCCAACACCGTGGACGAGGCGTAGACGTAGGACTTGGCCAGCAGAAAATGCGCGGACAATCCCAGGCCGCCCAGTACCAGCAGCATTAACCACTGCGTCTGGTTCGGCTCGGCCCAGTAGAACGGCACGACGACGCTGAGGATGGCGGTGCAGAACACCCCCACGTAGAAACTGCAGACCGAAGGGCTGTCAGACTCCCCCGCCAGTTGCGTCAACAGTTGGTACAGGGCAAAGAAGAAGGCGCAGGCCAGGGGGAACAGCATCCACAGGGAGAACGAATCGCTGGCCGGGTTGATGATCACCAGCACGCCGACAAACCCCAGCCCCACGGACAACCACTGCAGGCGGTCGGCCTTGATGCCGAACAGCAGCGGTGACAACAGCGTCACGAAGGCCGGCGCCAGAAACACCAGCGCCGTGGATTCGGCCAGCGACACATGGGTCAGCCCGAACAGGAAGGTCAGGCTGTCCCCCAGCAGGCAGACCGCCCGCAACAGGTGCAGCCAGGGTCGTCGGGTGTGAAAGACATTTTTCTGTCGGCTGCGCAGAATCACGCCAGTCACCAGCAGGGTATGAACCAGGTAGCGCACCCAGGCGACGAACACCACCGGCAGGGTCAGGATGAGCGTTTTGGAAATGGCGTCATGGCTGGCAAACACCAGGGCCACGCCGGCCATCAACCACATGCCGATAACGTGACGGTGAGAACGACTGGAGGCGGTCATTGCGGGTCCCGAAGGGTAGGAAGCGGCAGTCAAGGGGGCAAAACTTAGCACAGCGCACGCCGTCATTCAGCGCTTGTCGGCGGGCCGGCGGTTTTTCTTCGAACTTGGCTGCAGCGCCGACATCAAAACCCTACACCACCCGAGGATAAGCCCATGAGTACCAACGATCGTAATCTGCGCCCCGACCTGGAGGCTGCTGCGGCAGGCCTGACCACCGACACGTCGGGCAAACCTGTGGATGTCGTCGAACGCGATGTCGAGGACACCGACGAAGACACCCGCAGCGTCGACGAAGTCCTCACCCCGACTTCCACCCGCGCCAAAGAGCAGGACGCCGAAACCCTCAAGCAAAAAACCGCCGAAATCGAGCGCAAGGTCGCCGACGGCAACTAAGCACCCGGCGTGCCGCGAACGATTGACCGAAGGCTGCTCGCTCGCGGCGCTATCACCGAAGACATCCCCCGAGGCGTTCCCGCGCCTTAACCCACGGTTTTCCCCTCGTCATCCAGTCATCTATATCAATTTGTGTCGTGGGTACGGAACTCACCGTCCCAACGTCGCCCTAAGTGTCGCGTTGACGTAATGGCTCCGTGCTGGTTTCGCGCGTCTGTCGCGCACCTGTACACCGGTCATTGCGGGCACCGCCGCTTTCTTCCTGTCTATCAATGACCCCCGATCACCTCAGGATTTTGCATTCCATGTCTTCAAGTACAACCTCGGCCGATCCGGCTCGTCAGGGTGTCAAGCGTTCCTCAGCGGGACGCCTGGTATTCATCTCTGTGCTGGTCGCGACCATGGGCGCGCTGGCGTTCGGTTACGACACCGGCATCATCGCCGGTGCCCTGCCCTTCATGACGCTGCCGCTGGATCAGGGCGGCCTGGGGCTGAACGCGTTCAGCGAAGGCATGGTCACGGCCTCGTTGATCATCGGCGCGGCCGTTGGATCGCTGGCCAGCGGTTACCTGTCCGACCGCTTCGGTCGACGCCTGACCCTGCGCCTGCTGTCGCTGGTGTTTATCATCGGCGCATTGGGCACCGCCACTGCGCCCGATATCCCGTTCATGATCGCCGCGCGCTTTGTGCTGGGTCTGGCGGTGGGCGGCGGTTCGGCCACGGTGCCGGTGTTCATCGCTGAAATCGCCGGCCCATCGCGCCGGGCACGGTTGGTCAGCCGCAACGAACTGATGATCGTCAGCGGCCAGTTGCTCGCTTACGTGCTCAGCGCCTTGATGGCCGCCTTGCTGCATTTCCCTGGGATCTGGCGCTACATGCTGGCCTTCGCCATGGTCCCGGGTATCTTGCTGCTGATCGGGACGTTCTTCGTACCGGCGTCGCCGCGCTGGCTGGCGTCCAAGGGCCGCTTCGACGAAGCCGAAGAAGTGCTCGAACAACTGCGTGACACCAAGGCTGACGCACAGCGCGAAATCGAGGAGATGAAAGAGCAGGACAAAAAGACCCGCAAGCGTCCGGCCGTCAAAGAGCTGCTGCGCCAGGGCTGGATCCTGAAATTGCTGTTGATCGGCATCGGCCTGGGCTTCACCGCGCAGTTCACCGGGGTCAATGCATTCATGTATTACACCCCGATCATCCTCAAGACCACCGGCATGGGCACCAATGCCGCGCTGACGGCCACCATCGGCAACGGCATCGTCTCGGTGATCGCCACCCTGCTGGGCATCTGGGCCATCGGCCGTTACGGTCGCCGCCATTTGCTGATGACCGGCCTGATGGCCGTGGTCGCGGCGCAAGTGGCACTGGGCTGCGTGCTGGAGTTCATGCCGCAGAACCTGCTTCAGAGCTACGCGGCGCTGGGCTGCATCCTGATGTTCCTGCTGTTCATGCAGATGTGCATCTCGCCGGTGTACTGGCTGCTGATGTCCGAACTGTTCCCGATGCAGGTCCGCGGCTTGCTGACCGGTACGGCGGTGTCGGCGCAGTGGCTGTTCAACGCGACCGTGGCGTTCACCTTTCCGGTGGCGCTGCAAGCGTTGGGTAACACCACCTTCTTCGTCTTCGCCGTGATCAACGTCGGCTCGCTGCTGTTCGTCTGCTTCTGCCTGCCGGAAACCAAAGGCAAGTCGCTGGAAGAAATCGAAAAGCACATGAAGAAAGAACTGTAACGTTTGAGCCCGATCGTTCCCGCGCAGGGCGTGGGACCGATCACAGGGCAAAGCGCCCCGTACACCGACGAGAAACGAGGTTTTCCATGCAACCACTCGCCATCAGTCAAATCACCACCTCCCCCCTTTCCCTGGAAGACGACCTCGCCCTGTGCCAACGCCTGGGGTGTGCGCTGGAGATCGCCGAGAAGAAGCTGTCTTGCGACCCGATCAAGGCGCATGACCAGCTTGCCCTGATCAAGGACAGCGGCGTGCGCGTCACCTCCATTCAACCGCGCACGCTGACCATCTTCCCGTCGGCCTCAGCGCCTGATCCTCAAGCGCCTGAAGCCCGACTGGCGGACCTGATCGCGTCGGTGGAGCGGTTCAGCCCCTTCTGGCCGGGCCTGCCTTTGGTGACCAACACCGGCGCCGACACCGACGGCAATGAAGCGCGGGTGTGGACCGGCTGCGTCGAGCACTACCGGACCCTGGCGGACCACGCCAGCCAGCACGGCATGCGCATCGCCCTGGAAGCCCTCGGCCCGTCGCTGATGAACAGTAATTCGATTCTGTTTGCGTTCAGTCAGGCCCAGGAAATGGCCGATGCAGTGGACCGGGCGGCGTTCGGCCTGTGCCTGGACCTCTACAACAGCTGGCAGGACCCCGGATTGCCTGCTGCCATCGCAGCCTGCACACGGCTGTTCATTGTGCAACTGGCCGACTGGAGCCGACCCCGCTCCCTGCACGACCGCCGCGTGCTGGGCGACGGCGACATTCCCCTGAAGCGCCTGCTGCAAAGCATCGTGGATACGGGCTACACCGGGGATTACGTGCTGGAGATATTCTCCGAATCGGTGCCCGACTCCTTGTGGAAAGACAAGGAGACCGTCAGTGCGGCCGTGGCGCAAAGCATCCAGGCGTTTGAGGCGATTCGTTCAACCACCACCTGACCAGCCACATACCGATAGAGGCAGGAGCACGCTTGTTCGCGAACACATGGGTGCATCAGCCGAATACCCTGATTGCAGCCACTTACCGCGTGGGTACGCCGTGATCAACGCTCCGCGTCGCCGGGACCCAGAGCGTCCGCATCGGGTTACCACGCAGAGCGTGGGATCCATGAGCAGCAGTGAATCGCGAGCAAGCTCCCTCCCACAGGGATTTTGCATTCGGCGATGAAGCGCCGGCGAACGCCAGAATGTGTAGGAGCTGCCGAGCCGCCGAAGGCTGCGAAGCGGTCTGTCAGACCAGCCGCAATAAGATAACCGCCGTCCTTAATGCGCCGAATGAAACGCCGTGCGGATGCCGTCGAGCACTTGGCCGATGGTGAAGGGTTTGCGCAGGAACAGGACGTCGTTCTGCACGCCGCTGCTTTTGGGGGATTCCAGGCCGGACATGACGATCACCGGGATGGCCGGCCAGGACTCGCCGGACAGGTTGGCCAGCACGGCGCCGTTGATGCTGCCGGGCATGTTGATGTCGGTCAGCAGCAGGCCGACGCCGCCCGAATGGTGCTTGAGGAATTCCAGGGCGAGGTCTGCGTTTTCCTCTCCCTGGGTGACGAACCCTTCCAGCTCCAGGACTTCGCACAGCAGCTCGCGGATGATCTGCTCGTCGTCGACAACCAGAATGATTTTGTCGCTCTGAACGATGGAGTCAGCGGCGATTGATGTCATGGGGGGCTACTCGTCAGGGGTAAGCTCGATAACCGACAATCAAGCGCAGTACAACTACGAGTCCCGGCGGCCGCGCAAATTCAGATTGTTTATGCCGGTCGGCCAAACGGTTCACGGCGTCGGGGTCATTGCAGACGATAACGCCGTCACAACGCGCGCATAAGCTAATAACCATAAGGTATTTAAATAATATTTTTTAGAACCTTATGATCGTGACCTGGCACCCGCCACCCTGACCCGATCATGAGCCTGCCATGCCCTTCTCATTTCGCAACGCCCGACCGCTGCTCCGTCGCCCCTTGCTCACCGGCATGATCGCTGCCCTGGCCTGCGCCACCGTGCTCCCCGCCCAGGCCCGTGAAACCGTGCGCATCGGGTATCAAAAATCATCGACCCTGATCACGCTGCTCAAAACCCAAGGCACCCTGGAAAAAGCCCTGGGCGAAGACGGCATCGATGTGTCCTGGCATGAGTTCCCCAGCGGCCTGCCGTTGCTGGAAGCGTTGAACATCGGCAACGTCGACATCAGCGCCGACGTGGCAGACACGGTGCCGATCTTTGCCCAGGCCGCCAACGCCAAACTGACCTACTTCGCCGAAGAGACCGCCTCGCCCACCGCCCAGGCCATCGTCGTGGCCAAGGATTCGACAATCCAGCAGCTGTCGGACCTGAAGGGCAAGAAAGTCGCCGTGACCAAGGCCGCCGGCACCCACTACCTGCTGATCGCCGCGCTGAACAAGGCCGGGCTGGCGTTTTCCGACATTCAGCCCGCCTACCTGTCGCCGGCCGACGGTCGTGCCGCGTTCGAGAACAACAAGGTCGACGCCTGGGTCACCTGGGAACCCTTCCTCACCAGCGTGCAGCGGCAACTGCCCACCCGCACCCTGGCGGACGGCACAGGCCTTGCAAGTTACAAACGCTATTACCTGACCCGCACCGCGTACGCCAAGGCCCACCCGGAGGTGCTCAAGCGGGTCTTCGCCCAGTTGCAAACGGCCGGGACCTGGATAAAGGGCCATCCCGCTGACGCCGCTAAAGTGCTGGGCCCGCTGTGGGGCAATCTGGACATGGCCACTGTCGAGGCAGCCAACGCCCATCGCACCTATCGGGTGCAAGCCGTGAGCGCTGACAAGTTGGGTGAACAACAGAAAATCGCTGATGCGTTCCTTGCCGCCGGCTTGTTGCCCAAGGCCGTTGACGCCAGGGACGTCGATATCTGGAAGCCGTAAATTCGTTGGCCGCACGCCACACGCCCGTTGCGCGCGGCCCAGTTTTTCCTACTCTCGAGCATGCCCAATGAAAGGTTTTAAACCGTTGTCGCTGTCTGTTGCACTCGGATCCGCCGTGCTGTTGAACGCGCTGTTCAGCTTTTCCGCCACGGCGGGCCTCCTGGAAAAAGGCCGCAGCCAAGGCCTGACCGCGGGTATCGCCAACGAACAGCCCTATGCCTACATCGGCACCGACGGCAAAACGGTCGGCGCCAACTTCGAGATCCTGCAGGCGATTCTCGGCAACCTGGGGATCAGCAAGGTCGAACTGCCGATCACTGACTTCGGCTCACTGGTGCCAGGGCTGGCAGCCGGCCGCTTCGATCTGATCGGCGCCGGGCTGTTCATCAACCCGGCGCGCTGCAAAGTCATCGGTTACTCCAACCCGGTGACCCGCTCCGGCGGCGCGTTCATCGTCAAGGCCGGTAACCCGCTGAACCTTCACAGCCTCAAGGACGTGGCCAAGAGCGGCAAGGCGCGCCTGGCGACTCAGCCCGGCAGCAACCAGGTGCAGGAAGCCAAGGACGCCGGCATCACCACCGCCAACGTGGTGCTGTTCGACAAGGACACCGAAGCCCTGGCCGCCCTGCAGGCCGATCGCGTGGACGTGGTGTACTTCCCGGACGCGGAGATCATCAGCCTGGTCAAGAAAACCAACAGCCCGGCCATCGAACGTGCCCTGCCGTTCGAGCAGATCCCGGACGCCGACGGCAAGCCGACCTGGAATTACCACGCCTATGGCCTGCCGAAAAACGACCCGGCCTTCACCCAGGCCTTCAACGAACAACTGGCCAAACTCCGCGCCTCCGGCGAGCTGTTGAAGATCCTGCAGAAATACGGCTACACCGAAAACGAGCTGCCGCCTGCCGACGTGACCGCCGAGCAACGCTGCAACCGCTGAGCCGCAACCACTGAAACCAGGCGTGCGCGCGACGTCATGGACTGACGACGCGCACGTTTGAACACCTGAACCACAGGCCCCACCCCCTACGAGTACGGCCATGCTTTTCAATCCCCATGCCGTGGAAACGGCAGCCTTCATTGCGCGTCAGTTGGCCAATGGCGCGCTGGTGACACTGCAAATCACCTTTTTTGCGCAAATCGTGGTGGTGGTGATGTCCTTCGTCATCGCCCTGATGCGCCTCTCGCCCTGGCGGGCGCTGCGCTGGATCGCGACAGTCTACGTTGAAATCCTGCGCGGCATCTCGGCCCTGGTGCTGCTGTTCTACCTGTTCTTCATCCTGCCGCTGTTCAGCATCAGCCTGTCACCCATGACCACCGGCATCCTCGGCCTGGGCCTGACATTCTCGGCCTACGGCTCGGAAATCGTCCGCTCGGCCCTGGCCAACGTCAGCCGCGGCCAGCGGGATGCGCTGCGGGCGCTGGATTTCGATTCGATCACGGCATTTCGCCGGATCATCCTGCCCCAAGCCCTGCCCTTCATGCTGCCGCCCATGGGCAACCAACTGGTCGAGCTGCTGAAGACCACGTCGCTGGTGTCGCTGATCACGCTGAGCGACCTGACGTTTTCCGGCGGGCAACTGATTACCACCCTCGGCCAGCAAACCCTGATCTGGAGCATCGTGCTGGTGTGCTATTTCGTCATGGCCTGGCCGTTGAGCTGGCTGGTCAAGCGCTACGAACGCCGCGTGACGGCGTGGCGTCAGGGGAGCACGTCATGAATTTCGATTACGCGTTCGCCTGGTCGATCATTCCGGACTTGTTCCAGGGCCTGCTGGTCACGCTGCAAGTGGTGGTGCTGGGCTTCGTGCTGGCGGTGGTGCTCGGGCTGGTGCTGGCCATCGCCCAACGCTCGAAAATCACGCTGATTCGCCGGGCGAGCACCGCGTACCTGAGCTTCTTCCGGCACACGCCGCTGATGGTCCAGCTGTACGTGCTGTTCTTCGCCTTCCCGCTGGCCGGCATCACCCTGCCGGCAATTACCACTGGCGTGATTGGCCTGGGGCTGTATTACGGCGCCTACATCGCCGAAGCCTATCGCGGCGCCATCGAAGGCATACCGGCCGGTCAGTGGGAAGCGGCCCGGGCGCTGGATTTCGACACCGCGACCACGTGGCGCCGGATCGTGCTGCCGCAAGCGTTGAAACCGATGCTGCCGATCCTCGGCAATTACCTGATCGGCATGTTCAAGGAAACGCCGCTGCTGGCCGTGATCACCATCCCCGAACTGTTTCAGGCCGCCAAACAGATCGCCGGCATGACCTATCGCTATAACGAGCCGTACACGGTCATGGCGTTGATGTTCCTGGCGATCAGCGTGCCCACTTCCTTGTTGTTCAAATATTTTGAAAGGCGCAGTAATGTCTGATCTCGCACACACCTCGGCCCTCGCACCGCCGCAGATCATCCTCAAGCAAGTGGTGAAAAACTTCGGCAGCAACCGGGTCATTGACCACTTGGACCTGAGCATTCCACAGGGTCAGAAAGTCGCCTTGATCGGCCCCAGCGGCTCGGGCAAATCCACGGTCCTGCGTTTGATCAAAGGCCTGGAAACCTACCAGAGCGGCAGCATTGAAGTGGCCGGCGCGCCAGTGCCGGACAAAGCCTCAGGCTGGCACTGGCCTGGCGCGAAGAAGGCGCCGGTGGTGCATCGGGTGGGGATGGTGTTTCAGCAGTTCAATCTGTTCCCGCACCTGACCGTGCTGGAAAACATCACCGAAGCGCCCTTGCGCGTGCTCAAGCTCAACCGCGAAGAAGCCCTGGCACGGGCCGAGGAATACCTGAAGCTGGTGGGCCTGAGCCACAAGGCCGACGCCTACCCCGGCCAGCTCTCCGGCGGGCAACAGCAGCGGGTCGCCATCGCCCGGGCCCTGGCCATGCGCCCGCAAGTGATGCTGTTCGATGAAGTGACCTCGGCCCTGGACCCGGAACTGGTGGGCGAAGTGCTGGCGGTAATTCGCTCCATCGCCCATGCGCAACACATGACCATGCTGCTGGTGACCCATGAGATGAAGTTCGCCCAGGACATTGCCGACCGGGTGCTGTTCATGGAAGCCGGGCGAATCGTCGCCGACGGCACGCCGGAGCACATCCTGGTCAACCCGGACAACGACCGCACGCGGCGCTTTCTGAATCTGGTGGAGCAACGCTAGACCACATCAGCGGCAAGCGCGAGCCAAAACGAAAACGCCCACCCGGGCATCAGCGCGGGTGGGCGAAGGGGCAACAACTTCCGGTTACTTCGACAGATCAGCCTTCAGGCGAGTACCTGCGTACTCCTGCGCCTGCTGCGCCTTGGCAACCACGGCGGCAGTGCCGAAGAACTCATGGGTCACGCCGGTGTACAGCTGACGCTCTACGCTGACACCCGCCGCACGCAACGCCGTTTCCAGCTGAGCGCCGTCGTCACGCAGCGGGTCGATCTCGGCATTGATCACCGTTACAGGGGGCAAGCCTTTCAGGTCGGCATGCACCAGGTCGATGCGTGGATCTTTCGCATCTGCCGGGCTGTTGGTGACGTGGCTGATGAACCACAACATCATCGGGCGATTGAGCGGCACCGCGTCGGCGTACTTGGTGTACGACTCGGTGGTGGTGTCTGACTGCGCCACCGGGTATACCGCCAGCACGTGTTTAGGTTGGGTCAGACCGGCTTTATGCGCGGCAATGGCCGTGGCAACGGCCAGGTTGCCGCCAGCGCTCTCACCGGCCAGCGCCAGACGCTTCGGATCGCCGTTGACCGACTTGGTATTGTTGGCCAGCCAACGGTAGGCCGCCAGCGCGTCATCGTGGGCGGCGGGGAATTTATGCTCCGGCGCCAGTCGGTAATCCACCGAGACCACCACCGCGTTGGCCTGCTTGGCCAGGCCACGGGCACCGCCGTCGTAGACCTTGCGGTCAGCAAACACCCAGCCACCGCCATGGAAATACAGCACCACCGGGAAAGGGCCGCTGCCGGCCGGCGTGTACACGGTCGCCGGCATGTTGCCTGCGGCACCGGGCACGGTGGTTTCACGGGACGTCACGCCCGGCACCAGGGCGGTCGGGCTGCTGTCACGCTTTTCGTCGGCGAGCACGCCTTTCACCGCGTCGGCGATGGTGGGCTGCAGGCGCGCTTCGGCCGGCGTGATTTTCTCGACGGCCTTGCCGTCCAGGCGGGTGAATGTGTTCAGCACGGTCTGCATGTCGGCATCGGTGCGGACCATGCTCTTAGTCCCGCTGACGGCCAGTTCCGACAGCGACTTCTTCTCGGGGTCTCTGGCGCAACCGGTCAGCATCACGGCCAGGCCGACAGCAGACGCCAGGAGTAAGGTGGTTTTACGGGAGTGAAGACTCGTTATCATTATTTGGCGCCTCGTATATGTACGTATTCAAGAGGATGGCCCAAGTGATGTAACTTGGCCATCCGTCTTATCAGTTCCGTTTACGCGGTAAAGCGTTCCAACCACATTTCCGGACACAGATGAACGGTCATGAAACTGCCACTTTCATATTCAAACGCTCCGCTCGTCCGAGAGCCGAATAAATAATTAAACCCGGCGCCGAAACTTGAATCACATCTTGTGCGAGCGATATCTCGCTCTATCAATAACAAGAGGTACGTAATCATGGCTAACACCGGAAATTCGAACCCAGGCAATTTCGCCAATGACCGCGATAAAGCGTCAGAAGCCGGCAAAAAAGGCGGGCAAAGCGGACAAGGCGGACAGGGTTCAGGCGGCGGAAACTTCGCCAACGACAAGCAGAAAGCGTCGGAAGCCGGCAAGAAAGGCGGATCCTCGTCATCCTCAACAGGTGGCGGCGGTACCCGCAAACCTTGATCCATGAGTGAAGCGAACGAGGGCCCCTGCCCTCGTTCAGCTATTTGAGGGGCGTGTTCACGGTTTGGGCAGCGCCTCGGGATCGAGCAGGGGCACGGTGGCATCCCGATCCAGTTGTGAACCCGGATCTTCATTGCCGGGGTCTATATCAAACGGTTCTTCCTCCTGTTCTTTTTCATCTTTGGAATGCTGTGCAGCAGGCATGGTAACTCTCCTCGTTCAAATATCAGGTTTCGGTTGGATCTTACTCATCCGCCATTGACCGTCCAGTGTATGGCCTCTTCCGGAAAGACAACTTGCGACACGCTGTGGGCAATGCCGCACGCAATCGAATCCTGCGCTGGAATCACTCTTTCTTCCGCCGACAGGCACTTGGCGATATCCAGCATTTGTTCTGCCCCCTGGGTTTCCTTGCGAAAGATACTGACATAGCGCTGCAAGTCGTTGTCCAGGCTGCTCAAGTATTCCCGCAGCCGGGAGTGATCCACCGAACTCTGGTTGAAGTACCAATTCATCGGGTGAATCAGGAACCGGGAATGGGGCGTCGCAATGCGCTCCTGGGCGGCCAGGTACATGACGATGCCCATGGATTCGATATTGCCCGCATTGACCGCGCGAATCGGCAGGGTCAGGGATTTGAGAAAGGTGTACACCGTGAAGCCGAAGTTGGTGCTGCCGCCAGAGGTAGAAAGGTTCAGCAGCAGGGACGTCGCCCCCTGGGCCACGGCGTCCAGGCAACGGTTGCGGAAATGTTCACTGGTGGCCTGATCGATCTGGCAGTGGAAATGAATGATGTGTTCAGCCATCTGGTGCCTCCTTCCTGCAGCCGTTTGCCTGGATGGGGTCTTCGATGTGTTCGACCAGAGCAGTGTAGCCAAATGCCGACCCTATCGAACTCCTCAGGCGTACCGTGATCACTTGCACACGCTTTGCCTTACGTTTCGTCCCCTTTCTACAGGAAAAGTCCCATGAGTCTGAAAGACAAAATCATCGGCCAGCTTGGCTTCGGCGCGGCGCCGCTGGGCAATATGTTCCGCGAGATCAGCGAAGAGGAAGCCCAGGCCACCGTCCAGGCGGCGTGGGATCAGGGCATCCGCTATTTCGATACGGCACCGATCTACGGCGCCGGGTTGTCCGAGCAACGGCTGGGCACGGCGCTGGCACAGCACAAGCGCGACGAATACACCTTGAGCACCAAGGTCGGACGGCTGATCTCTGATGAACTGAGCAGTGAGCCTCGCAGTGGCCCGTTCAGCCATGGCCGGAGCAACAAGATCGACACCGATTACTCGGCCGACGCGACGATGCGTTCCATTGAAAGCAGCCTCCAGCGCCTGGGCACCGACCGTCTGGACATCGTCTTCGTCCACGACGTGGCCCAGGATGCCCACGGTGACGAGTGGATCGAGCATTTCAACATCGCGCGCAAGGGCGCTTTCCGTACCCTCGCCAGTCTCAAGGAACAAGGCGTGATCAAGGCCTGGGGCCTGGGCGTCAATCGGGTCGAGCCCTGTGAACTGACCCTGGACCTGACTGAAGCCCAGCCGGACGGTTTTCTGCTGGCGGGTCGCTACGCCCTCCTCGACCACGAACAACCCCTGCAGCGGCTGTTCGCCAAGGCCAAAGAGGCCAACGCCGAGTTCGTCGTCGGCGGTCCTTACAGCTCGGGCGTGCTGGTAGGCGGCAAGCACTTCGAATACCAGGAAGCGTCTCAGGCGATGCTCGACAAGGTGGCGCACATCCAGGAAATCGCCCGTCAGTATCAGGTCGACATCAAGTCCGCAGCGTTGCAATTCGCCCTGGCCAACCCGCTGGTGGCGGCGGTGATTCCGGGCGCCAGTCGCCCTTCGCGCATCATCGAAGACGTTCAGGCCCTCAACGCCTCGGTGCCGGACGGTTTCTGGCAGGCCATGCGCGACCAGGGCTTCATCGCCACCCAGGCGCCGTTGCCGTTCAAGGATTGAAGCGCCTGCTGTATCGATGGTTCACACGAGTAGGAGCGTCGCTTGCCCGCGATCTGGCGCGAAGCGGCAGCAAAACCCGCACATGCGGTATGTCTGACACTCCTCAGGTGAATGGTTTCAGAACCGCTGCGCGCTCCATCGCAGACAAGTCAGCTCCCACGGCCTGCCGGCCAGAATCAACAGCCAAATCGCACCACGGCCCGCTTCTGCCCGGAGGGCGTAGGAGCGTGGCTTGCCCGCGATCTGGCGCGAAGCGGCAGCAAAACCCGCACATGCGGTATGCCTGACACTCCTCAGGTGAATGGTTTCAGAACCGCTGCGCGCTCCATCGCAGACAAGTCAGCTCCCACGGCCTGCCGGCCAGAATCAACAGCCAAATCGCACCACGGCCCGCTTCTGCCCG
>NZ_JBEGED010000002.1:0-180645 GCF_040202885.1 Xanthomonas sp. WHRI 1810A | reverse complement strand
CATCGCAGACAAGTCAGCTCCCACGGCCTGCCGGCCAGAATCAACAGCCAAATCGCACCACGGCCCGCTTCTGCCCGGTCAACTCCCACGGCCTGCCGGCCAGAATCAACAGCCACATCGCACCACGGCCCGCTTCTGCCCGGAGGGCGTAGGAGCGTGGCTTGCCCCCGATCTGGCGCGAAGCGGCAGCAAAACCCGCACATGCGGTATGCCTGACACTCCTCAGGTGAATGGTTTCAGGACCGCTGCGCACTCCATCGCAGACAAGTCAGCTCCCACGGCCTGCCGGCCAGAATCAACAGCCAAATCGCACCACGGCCCGCTTCTGCCGCGCGTAGGACTATCATCGCAAGCCGCGATATCAACGCCATATCCAATAAGTATCGAATCCACACTATCTATATATTTTTAATTCCCAACGCACAGCGATAGGCTTTTGAAACCGGGCTCAGCACTCGATAGCCCCCTGCACCCGGCCAACAAAACCAATAAAAATCAGCTGCAACGATGGGAATAACCATGCACAAACGCCCCGTTTCTTTCGGCCTCACCTCGGCCGCGTTCGGCTTGACGCTGGCCTGCCCAGGATTTGCCGAAGCCGACTTTCTCGAAGACAGCAAAGCTGACCTCGAATTTCGCAACTTCTACTTCAACAGCGATTTCCATCAGGACGGCGCCGCCCAGTCCAAGCGTGACGAGTGGGCGCAAGGTCTGCTGCTGAATGTCGAATCCGGATTCACCGAAGGCCCGGTCGGCTTCGGCGTGGACGCCATGGGCCTGTTCGGGCTCAAACTGGACTCCGGCCCGGAGCGGCGCAACACCGGCCTGCTCCCCGTGGGTGACGAGAAAGCGCCGGACAATTACGGCCGCTCCGGCGTCACCGGGAAGGTCCGTATAGCCAAGAGCGTGCTGCGCGTCGGCACCCTGATCCCCAGGCTGCCCACGGTCCTGCCCAACGACGGACGCCTGCTGCCGCAGACCTTTCGCGGCGCCCAGGTGACCTCCAAAGACATCACCGACATGACTCTTAATGTCGGGCGGCTGACCCGCAACACCGAGCGCAACGACAGCGGCCACGAATACATCGAAGCCGAAGCCAAGGGCATCAAGGGCGGTCAGCCCAGCGAGAAATTCGACTTCGCCAGCGCCAGCTACAACTGGACCAAGGGCCTGACCACGTCCTACAACTACGGCGGTCTGGAGAACAACTACAAGCAGCACATCGTCACTCTCACCCACAGCTTTCCCCTCAGCGCCTCGCAGTCGTTCAAGAGCGACCTGCGTTACGCGCGCTCCACCGAAGACGGCAACACCAACGTCGACAACACCGCGCTGGGTGCCAAATTCACCTACAGCGTCGCCAGCCATGCCTTCGGCGTCGCCTACCAGCGCATGAACGGCGAGACCGGCTTCCCGCACCTGGCAGGGACCGACTCGTTTCTCGTCAACTACGTGATGATTTCCCCGGACTTCGCCAACCCCGAAGAACGCTCCTGGCAGGCGCGCTATGACTACGACTTCGCGGCCATCGGCCTGCCGGGCCTGAGTTTCATGACCCGCTACCTCCAGGGCGACAACTTCGCCCGGGGCGCCAAGGAAGGCACCGAGTGGGAACGCAACACCGACATTGCCTACGTGATCCAGAGCGGCGCGCTGAAGAACCTCGAGCTGAAATGGCGCAACGGCAGTTATCGCAGCAATGGCGGCAACGAAATCGATCAGAACCGCGTCATCGTCAGCTACACCCTGCCGCTGTTCTAGGGCCAGAGCCTCGTCCTCACTCACTCGCACCGAAATCGGAGTCCTGAAATGCCCAACAACAAAACCCTGCTCCACCTGGCGATCGTCTGTGTGCTCGGCACCAGCTACGGCGCGTACGCAGCCAATACCGCGGAACTGCCCTGCGCCACCACCGAGCAATGCGCGGCGCAGGCGGCCAGGATCGGCGCCACGGTCGATAAGTCCAAAAACAAAGACAGCAAGACCGAGAGCCAGTTTTCCTGGCTGAACCGGATCAACAAGGCGTCCATCGTGATGCTCACCGAAGAAGGCATCGTCAAACCCGAGATGGGCCAGAAGATCGCCACCGGCGTGCGTTTCGCCATTGACCAGGCCGACCAGCCCAACGGCAAGCGCCCCAGCGACGTGTTGCAGCTCGAACAGATCATGACCGACAAGATCGGCCCGGAGGCGTCGCTGATCCACTCCGGTCGCAGCCGCCAGGACATGCTCGCCACGTACCGTCTGGCCAAGCTGCGCAGCGACGTGCTGGCCTACGACGAGGCCATGAACGCCACGCGCAAACGCCTGCTGGACCTGGCGGAAAAGCACGTCGACACGCTGGTCCCGGCCTACACCAACGGCGTGCAGGCGATGCCCATTAGTTACGCCCACTACCTGCTGGCGTTCGAGGCCTCGTTCGACCGTGACGGTCAGCGGGTTCGCGAGTTGTATCAGCGCCTGAACCAAAGCCCCATGGGCACCGCCGTGCTGGCAAACTCGGCGTATCCGCTGAACCGTGAACGCATGGCCGAGCTGCTGGGGTTTGACAGCGTGCGGGAGAATTCACTGGATTCCAGCCAGGTGTCCACCTACGACATCCCCATCGAAGCGGCAAACATAGCCTCCTCGTCGGCCATTCGGGTGGGCGCGATGATTGGCGACATCCACACCCAATACCACCAGATCCGCCCATGGCTGCTGCTGGATGAAGAATCCACCTACACCAGCAGCGCCATGCCGCAGAAACGCAATCCGGGCCTGTTGATGCGGGCGCGGGAAACCTCGTCCGATGTGGTCGGGCTGGCACAGACCGTGACCCTGCGCGCACACAACGTCACCACCGGGATGACCGACTACAAGTTCGCGTTCGATTCCCTGGGCGTATTCGATTCGGCCCACGACATGTTCGGCGCCATGGACGCGGTGCTCGATGCCCTGCAGGTCAATCCGAAGCGGGCCCTGGAAGAGCTCGAAAACGAGTGGACCACGTCCATGGAGCTGGCCGACACCCTGGAGCGCAGCCACAAAGTGCCGTTCCGCATCGGCCACAGCTTCGCGTCGCTGATCGTCACTGAGGCCCGGGACAACGGCTTCACGCCCAAGACCTTCCCCTACGATCACGCGCAAAAGCTCTACGCCCAGGCGGCGGACAAGTACAAATGGACGCCCAACACCCTGCCGCTGGACGAGCCGACCTTCCGCGCGGCATTGTCGCCGGAGAACATGGTCAAGACCCGCAAAGGCACCGGTGGGCCGCAGCCTGAGGAAGTCAAACGCATGCTCGCCGAAGCCCGCAAGATCCTGGACAGCGACCAGACCTGGCTGCGCGAACGCCGTGAAAAGCTGACCAACGCCGAAGGGAATCTGGACCGGGCGTTCGAGAAGTTGTTGTCGTCCAAGGGGTGATCCACGATCTGCCATTTTCTGCAGGAGCGAACTTGTTCGCGAAGCGGCCTGATTGATACAACCGGTCAGACGCTTCGCCAACAAGTTGGCTCCTACAGGTTCGTTCGGTCTGCATCCTCTGTAGGAGCGAACTTGTTGGCGAATCGGCCTGATTGATACAACCGGTCAGACGTTTCGCCAACAAGTTGGCTCCTACAGGTCAGTGATCACCGCTCGACCGCCCGTTCTCTCCCAGCGCGCAATCGCCAGGCACGCCACGCAGTTGCCCAGCACGTTGGTTAGCGAGCGACATTTCATCAGGCGCTCCACGCCCAGCAGCAAACCGACGCTTTCCAGCGGCACCCCGTGCAGCAGGTTCAGCGTGGCGACCAGGGTAAAGAAGGCCGAACCGGCCATGCTCGTCGAGCCCAGTGACGTGAGCAAGGACAGCACCAGCAGCGTGAACACCTCGACGCCCCCCATGGGCACCCCGGCCATCTGCGCCAGGAACAGCACGGCGGTGGTGAGGTAAATATTCGAACCGCTCAAGTTGAACGAATAACCGGTGGTCAGCACCAGGCGCACCAGCTGTCGATCGCAGCCCAGCGTCTGCATCTTCTCGATCAGCCCGGGCAGTGCCGCCACCGACGAACCGGTGAACGTCACCAGCAGTAACTCGTCCTTCACGTACAGCGCCAGCCGCGACAACCGCACCCCGGCAAGCCGCGCCACCAGCGCCAGCACCCCGACGACGAACAACCCGCAGGCCAGGTACATCACCGCGACGAATTTAAGCAGCGGCCACGCGGCGCCCATGCCGAACTTGCCTATGGTGAAGGCCATGGCACCGAAGGCGGCAAAGGGGGCGAACAGCAGGATGAATTTCAGGGCCTTGAACAGCGCGCCCACCACGGCCTCAAGGCGCAGCCGCAGCGCCTGGCCCCTCGCCCCGCTATGGCCGACGAGCAAGCCGAACAGCAGCCCGGCGAGCATCACTTGCAGGACCAGGCTCTGGCTGAACGCACGGACCATCACCGTACCGACTGTCGTCCACGAGAAATCAGCCTGCAGCAGGTTGCCTTCAACGAGCGCCGTCCCAGGCACGGAGCCGACGCTGGCCGCGTGACTCAAGGCTGTGCCGACGCCGGGTTGAAGCACCAGAGCGACCACGGCGCCCAGTGACAGCGACAGCACCGACATCATCTGGAAATACAGCCACGCCTTGCCCGCCAGCCGCGCGCCTTTGCCCTGCAACCCGGCGACCCCGGACGACACCAGTAAAAACATCATCACCGGCATGAGCCAGCCGATCACCCGGATGAAGCCATCGCTCAGCGGCTTCATGTACACGGCCAGCGGCGGGTCAAAAATCCCCAGCAGCACACCACAGACGATGGCCAGCAGAATGTGCAGCGTTGCGCTTCGGAACAGCCTGACTGACATCCACACTCCAAACCGTTTTTTATTCTTGTGGGTTGCTGCGACCTACGCCGGGCCTGACCAAACGGCGCCTTGCCAGCACGGGGGTGATTGGGCACGCTTGGCGATCACGCCCGGCCTGACCGGGCGGCAATAATAACCTTGCTGCGGGAAACACCACCATGGAGCTTCGACATCTGCGCTATTTCGTCATGGTGGCCGAGGAGCGGCATTTCACCCGTGCCGCCGCCCGGCTCAACATGCAGCAACCGCCGCTGAGCCAGCAGATCCGCGCGCTGGAGGTGGAGCTGGGTTTCGACCTGTTCAAACGCCACCCCAAAGGCGTCGACCTCACCGCCGGCGGCCAGGTGTTTCTGCAGGAAGCCCAGGAGATTCTGGCGCGGGTCGCCGAAGGGGCGCACAAGGCGTCCCGTGCCGCTCACGGCATCGAGGGCACGCTGGTCATCGGCTTCACCAGTTCGGCGGCTGCCCATCCGTTGATCCCGCGCATCATCCGCGCGTACCGCGAGCAGTACCCCGGCGTCGCGGTGTCGCTCAAGGAAGGCAGCGCGCAGCAGATGACCGACGCGTCCATCGACGGCAGCGTCGACGTCGGCATCCTCAGGGCGCCGGTGGGCCAGCACCCCAGCATCGAGTTTCACCGCTTGCTCAACGAGGAAATGCTGTTGACGCTGCCGGTGGGGCACCCATTGCTCAGGGCCCACGGCGTATCGGCTGACCTGCCGACGCTCTCGCTGATGGATCTGCGCGATGAGCCGTTCATTCTGGTGCGCCGCCCCGGCGCCCCCGGCATGTACGCCAACCTGATCACGGCGTGCGAAAACGCCGGGTTCACGCCCAAGATCGCCTTCGAAGTCGAGCGCATGCTGACCAACGTCAGCCTGGTCGCGGCCGGAGCCGGGGTGTCGATCGTGCCGGCGTCCATGAAGGACGTGCACCGCGAGAGCGTCGTCTACTGCCGCATCCGCGATGCCCGCCCCAAGCTGCACGCGCCGATCACCCTGGTCTGCCGCACCTTCAACCCGCTGCCACCGTTGCAAAACTTCGTGGCGCTGTCGCGGCAACTGAGCGGCCGTCGCGCATTACGGACGAGCGCCGGTTAGCCAGATTGCAAGGTCGCCTGGTGGGAGGGAGCTTGCTGGCCCGCTCAATACAAGGTCCGCTCCCACCGATTTGATGTCTGCTCGCCGGTCGCGCCGCGCCGCAAAACTGTAGGAGCGAACTTGTTCGCGAAGCGGCCTGATGGATACGCACCGTCGGACGCTTCGCCAACAAGTTGGCTCCTACAGGGTCACATGTGTCGCAAAACCGTGGAGCGGACCTGTCCGCGAAGACGTTGTGTCTGGCGACAGAGGTGTGTCGCCTGTACCGGCCTCTTCGCGGACAGGTCCGTTCCCACCGATTTGATGTCTGCTCGCCAGTCGCGCCGCGCCGCAAAACTGTAGGAGCGAACTTGTTCGCGAAGCGGCCTTATGGATACACCCGGTCGGACGCTTCGCCAACAAGTTGGCTCCTACAGAGTCACATGTGTCGCTCCCACCGAATTGATGTCTGCTCGCCGGTCGCGCCGCGCCGCAAAATTGTAGGAGCGAACTTGTCGCGAAGCGGCCTGGATGACTCCACTGGCGGGACGCTTCGCCAACAAGTTGGCTCCTACAGATCAGTGTTCGCTACACCGGTGCGGGCGAACCGCTCTCACGGGATCACCGGCGCCTTGTCCCGTGGGGTTCGTGACAGGTTCTGCGCAGGGCTACTTCTCCCACTCCGCCTTACCAATCTGCAGGCCATGCAACCCGTTGTAGGCCGCGCGCTCTGGAGACTTCCACCCCGCCAGCAGCGAAGCATCGACGTCATAGATTTCCACCCCCAACGGCCGGCACACGCTCAACGGGTCCTGGGCGTCGGGGCCCCACATCGGCAGCGACAGGTCACCGCCCGGGCAGGTCGACAACGCACACAGCAGATCGATTTCGGCAAAGAATTCCAGGTAGTCGCCCTGCTGCGCCGGGCAGGCTTTCATGAAGTACAGGTCGTCGTGATTCAAGCCGGTGCACTGGAAGATGTTGAGCACGTCGTGCACGTCGAATTCGGTCAGGCCGTGGGGCAGCACGGCGCGGGTCAGGTTGGAATGGCAATGATGGTGAAAGTCCTCGCCAGTGAGCATCTTGTTGACGTACGGATCGCAGCGCGTGCCGAGCAAATCGTGCAGTCGGCCACCGTGCTCATCGGTGCCGTAGCTGGCCAGACTGTCGTCGGTGATGGTCACCATGGGCCGCAGAAACGGCAGGTTTGACCACAGGCGGTCATGGGTCGAAACGTGGGCGCCCTGCAGTTGGCGAGTGCGCGCGGCCCACAAGCGTTCCCGGGGGTCGTGGGCGTTCCAGACGTTGAAATCCCCCACTTGCGGCCCCACCGGCGTGGTCACGCGAAACACCTGGCCGGCCCTGACCTTCCAGGCGCGCCCGGTGCGGATCGGCACCTCGAACTGCTCCACCAGCGTGCGGCTGTCACGGCGCTCGCGCAGGCGCTCATAAAACGCCGTATCGACCTGCAACGCCGCGCCTTTACTGACCTGATAAGCCGCTGGGTAGTCTTTGTACATGGGGCGATTCCTCGTGCTGTTCTGGCCCGTTGCCGGGTTTGGCTGAGTCGAGACAGCATAGGGCATGCCAATCGGGTTGGCGCAGCGCAAAAGCGTCGCGGGCAAGCTTCGCTCCAACATGATCTGCGTCTCAGCCCTTTACGCCCTCCGCTTACCCCGCATCTGCGCCACCGCATCGCTGAACCGCTGCACCTCCCACCGCGCCGCCAGCGCCTGAGCCATCAACTGCTGCCCGGTCTGGGGCGCGAGGCCGTTGAGCGGTGGGTCGGTGTCCAGGTTGGTGGGGAACGAATAACCGTCCGCCGTGTGCGCGATCACTGATTCAACCGCCACCGCGTCCAGTTCGCCGTGCTCCAGCCCCTTCAACAGTACTGGGTACACCGCGCGCATCATCGCGTCGCGATCGACGTTTTCCATGGGCTTGCCGAACGCCGAGGAGATCTGCAGCAGGTTGGCCATGCGGTGGAAATCCGCCGTGCGATTGCTGCCCGCCGCGTGGAACAGCGCCGGGTTGAAGAACAGCAAATCGCCCTTCTTCAGCGGCAGTTGCACCGCCTGCTCGGCGAAGTAATCGATAAACCGCTGATCGCGCCACGCCAGATACCCGGCCTCGTACTGCTGGGAAAACGGCAGCAGCAGCGTCGGCCCGCTCTCCAGCGGCATGTCGGTGTGGGCAATGGCGCCTTGCAGCGTCAGGTACTGCGACAGCACGTGCAACGGCAAGGGAAAGCGCGCGGCCAGCGCTTCGGTCTGAAAACCCAGGTGATAATCCCGGTGCGGTTGCTGCGCCTGTCCGCCGGGGCGCACCACGTTGACCTGCGCGGTGGTCTGGAACGATGGCCCGAGCCAGCTCTCGGCGATCAAACCGAGCAACGGGCTGGCGTAATACTCGACGAACGACTGCGGCGAGCGTTCGGCGGCCTTTTGCAGGGAATTCCAGATCCGTCCGTTGGCCCCGGCCTTGGCGAAGTGGTCCGCCGCCGTGCCGCCCTCCGCCTCCTGCGCGAGGATCTGCTCGAACACCGCACTGTGGCGGTCGATCAACGCCGTGTCGGGGTAGGCGCCACGCACCACCAGCACGCCGGGGCCGTGACGAAACAGGTGGTGCAACTCGCTGAGGATGCCGACCCGGTTTGCCGCGCTGGCCTCGCGCAACGCCTGGGCGTCATAGATCACCACGCGGTTGACGGTCTCTCGGCTGGAGGGGTAATCGGCGGTGGCGACGTCCTGCCGGCACAGCGCGGCGAAGGCGTCGAGGTCCAGATCCGCCGCGCTGCCGAACAGGCTCACTGCCCTGCTCCGTCCACCCCCGGCAGGGTCAGCGGCGCATCCGGTCGCGGCGTCGAGCCGTCGCCGCAGCCCATCACGCCCTGCTCCATGTCGATCACCGCACCGGTCATCATCCCGGACTGATCGGACAGCAAAAAGGCCACGCTGTTGGCCACTTCCTGGGGCTTGAGCAGACGGCCGAAGGGCGACTGCGCTTCGGCCCGCGCCAGCCATTGATCGTCGGCGTTGTGGTACTGGCGCTGGATGTCGTCTTCGTGGGGCGTGTCCATCCAGCCGATGTTCAGGCCGTTGACCCGGATGCGGTTGCGCAGGGTGCTGAACGCGACGTTTTTGGTCAGCACCGCCAGCGCCCCTTTGGACGTAGCGTAGGCCGACAGGAACGACTGCCCGCCGTGCCCGCTGACGCTGAGAATGCTGACGATGGCGCCCTCGACGCCGGTGGCGATCATCAGCTTGATGGTGTCCTGCATCAGGAAAAACGGCGCGCGGACGTTGACCGCGAAGAGGCGATCGAACAGTTCCGGCGAGGTGTCGAGGATGCTGCCCCGGTCGGACATGCCGGCGCAGTTGACCAGCCCGTGGACGGTACCGAACTGTTGCCGGGCGGCGGCCACTACGCGGCGGCAATCCTCGACGCTTTCCATGTCGGCTTCGACGAAGAACACCTGGCAGCCCAGCTCACTGAGTTGTCGCGCCTGCTGCTCGCCCTTGTCACGGCTGCGCCCGCAGATGATCAAGCCTGCCGCGCCACGTTGGGCCAGGGTCAACGCGACCGCAGCGCCCAGGCCCTGGGTGCTGCCGGTCACGATGTAGTAACGACCGGTGAAGGGTGAAGAAAGATCGGTGGCGACTGACATGCCTGTCTCCTGCGATTTTTATTATTGGAATGCGGTGATGGGGAGTGAGGGCTTCCTGATGCGACTGGAATTTAAATTCCATCTGTACAAGAAACAGAACAAAGACTAGCCTTTCGATGACCTCACAGAGGCCCGATTCGACCTCAACAAAACCTCACCGCCAATAACAACAAAATGGCCAGGGGAAAACATGCTCGACCAAGCCCGACGCTTTTCCATCAAGCAGATCGCCGCACAAGCGGGCGTCAGCAAAGCCACGGTCGACCGCGTCCTGCACCAGCGCGGCAGCGTGCATTACCAGACCGACCGGCGGATCCAGCAAGCGCTTCAGGAACTCGACGCTCAGGAAAAGTCAGGCCCGGTGGTGGGCCGCACCTTTCACATCGACGTCATCCTGCACACGCCCACCCGCTTCAGCGACGCGGTGCAGGAAGCAATCCACGCTCAGCTCGGCAGCCTGGCGCCGTTCCGGATTTTCCCCCGCTTCCATCTGTATCAGGAGATCGACACCCCGCGCATGCACGACTTGATCCTGCGCTGCGCCGGCAAGGGCTCCCAGGGCATCATCCTCAAAGCCGCCGATGAACCGCAGGTCAACGAGGCGGTGAACCGGGTGACGGCGACCGGGATTCCGGTGGTGACGCTGGTGTCGGACCTGCCGCAAAGCGAGCGCGTGGGCTATGTCGGGATGGACAACCGCACCGCCGGGCAGACCGCGGCCTACCTGATGGCGCGCTGGCTGGATCAGGCGCCCCAGGACGTCGCGGTGGTGATCAGCAGCGAGCTGTTTCGCGGCGAAGAAGAGCGCGAGATGGGCTTTCGGGTCTGGCTGCGCAACCGGGCGCCGCACTTGCGGGTGGTGGACATCAGCGGCGGTTACGGGGTGTACGGCCCGACGTTCGACCGGGTCAGCCAGGCGTTGGCGGACAACCTCTCGTTGCGCGCGGTGTACAGCGTCGGCGGCGGCAACCGCGCCATCGTCGACGCCTTCGCTGCCCAGGACCGCCCGCTGTCCGCGTTCATCGGCCACGACCTGGACCAGGAAAATCGCCAGTTGCTGGCCGAAGAAAAAATCGCCGCCATCATCGACCACAACTTGCAGGTCGATGCGCGCCACGCCTTCCTGCACATCCTGCAGTTCCACCGCTTATGGAAAACCGACGCGATTCCCGCGTCACCGGTGCAGATTGTCACGCCGTTCAATCTGGCTCACTGACGGTTTCCGTCACGCAATGCCCGCAGCGCCGTTTTGCCAGTCCGAAAACCCGATCTACCCCACAACAACAATTCCAGGAGATCCACCCATGCTTCGCATCGCAGTCCTCGGCGCAGGCCGTATCGCTAACATTCATGCTGCCAATGTGGCGGCCCACCCCGACGTGGCGCTCTCGGTGATCGCCGACCCGTGGCGTGAGGGGGTCGACCGGCTGGCCGCCAGGCTGGGGAGCGCGGCGGCGTATGACTGCGCCGCGGCCATCGAACGCGATGACGTGGACGCCATCGTCATCGGCACCCCCACCGACACCCACATCGACCTGATGCTGCGGGCTGTGAAGCTGGGCAAACCGGTGCTGTGCGAGAAGCCCATCGACCTGGATTTCGCCAAGGCGGCCAAGGCCGTGGAGGACATCGAACGGCAGAACGGCAAGGTGATGCTGGGGTTCAACCGGCGCTTTGACCCGGACACCCTGGCCATGCGCAAAGCCATCGCGGCGGGGACCATCGGCGAGGTGCGCCAGGTGGTGATCACCAGCCGCGACCCGGGGCTGGCACCGGTGGAATACCTGAAGCACTCCGGCGGGATCTTCCGCGACATGACCATCCACGACTTCGACACCGCGCGGACCTTACTGGGGGAAGAGCCAATGGAGGTGATGGCCATCGCCAGCCGCCTGGTGGAACCGGCCTTGGCACAAATCGACGATTTCGACAGCGTGATGGTGCTGCTGCGCACGGCCTCCGGCAGACAATGCCACATCAATTGCTGCCGCGAAGCGGTGTACGGCTACGACCAGCGGCTGGAGGTGTTTGGCTCACAGGGCATGCTGCTCAACGACAACCACCGCCCCAGCACCCTGCGCAGCTGGACCGCCAGCCAGACCGACGTGCGCGAGCCGTTGATGAATTTCTTCCTGGAGCGCTACGCTGATTCCTACCGCATCGAGCTTGAGCATTTCATCGCCGCCGTCGTCGCCGGCGACCCCCTCCCCAGCACCGCCCGCGACGGCCTCAAAGCCCTGCGCCTGGCCAACTGCGCGATTGAATCAATCCAGACCGGGCGCGCGGTGGCGGTTGAGGGTTGAGGGTTGAGTTGCTTGTGACCGGCTGACGCAGGCCCGCTTTTGTAGGAGCAGTAAAACCTGAGCACGCGGTGTGTCAGGCGCAACCCGGTTGACTGGGTTCAGGGCCGCTTCGCAGCCCATCGCGAGCAAGCTGCGCTCCCACGGCCTCCGGCCAGAATCAAGGGCCATGAATGATCGTTCCCACGCTCCGCGTCCCGTTTATGACGCGGAGCATCACCAAAGGCATTCCCACACGGAGCGGGGGCATGATCAATATGCAAGGGCGTACGCCGATCCGCTTCTGCCGCAGGCGTGGGAACTGACTTGTCAGCGATCTGCCGGGAACCGGCAGTAAAACCTGAGCACGCGGTGTGTCAGGCGCAACCCGATTGACTGGGTTCAGGGCCGCTTCGCAGCCCATCGCGAGCAAGCTGCGCTCCCACAGGTTTTGCACACGGCGCGGAATCAGCGGCGCTCTCGGGACAACACCGGCACCTGCGCCAGTCTTCAAATTTATGGACGGCAGTCAAAGATACGAATTGCCGGGCTCGTCTTTTTCGTCGACCAGGCCCCAGTCGGCGACGCTGACCTGGGGTGCGGGCTGCGGCGGTGGGGGCGGTGTGGTGATGTCGCTGACGTGGTTTTCGCTGTGCAGCTTCAGGCGCAGGCGCACGTTGTTCATGGAGTCGGCATTCTTCAGCGCTTCGTCTTCGGTGATCACGCCTTCCACCGCCAGGTCGTAGAGCGCGTTGTCGAAGGTCTGCATGCCAATGTGGGTGGATTTCTCCATGATGCCCTTGAGTTCGGACAATTCGTTGCGGTGAATCAGGTCACGCACGGTGGAGGTCCCGAGCATCACTTCCACGGCGGCGCGGCGCTTGCCGTCGGTGGTCTTGACCAGCCGTTGGGACACGAAGGCCTTGAGGTTGTTGCCCAGGTCATGCAGTAGTTGCGCGCGGCGGTCTTCCGGGAAGAAGTTGATGATCCGGTCCAGCGCCTGGTTGGCGTTGTTGGCGTGCAGGGTCGAGATCGCCAGGTGGCCGGTGTCGGCAAACGCCAGGGCGTGCTCCATGGTCTCGCGGTCGCGGATTTCGCCGATCAGGATCACGTCCGGCGCCTGGCGCAGGGTGTTCTTCAGCGCGGCGTGGAAGCTGCGGGTATCGACGCCGACTTCGCGCTGATTGATGATCGATTTCTTGTGCTTGTGGATGAACTCCACCGGGTCTTCGATGGTGATGATGTGGCCGCTGGCGTGGCGGTTGCGGTGGTCGATCAACGCGGCCAGCGAGGTGGACTTGCCCGAGCCGGTAGCGCCGACAAACAGCACCAGGCCGTTCTTTTCCATGATCACGTCGAGCAGCACCGAAGGCAGGTGCAGGTCTTCGAATTTCGGGATGTCGAGCTTGATATTCCGCGCGACGATGGACACTTCGTTGCGCTGTTTGAAAATGTTGATGCGGAAGCGCCCGACGCCGGACAAAGAAAACGCCAGATTCATCTCAAGGTCGCGCTCGAAATCCTGACGCTGCTCGCTGTCCATGATGCTCTCGGCGATCTTCGCGATGTCGCCGGGTTTCAATCCTTCTGTGCTCAACGGCTTGAGCACGCCGTTGAACTTGGCGCACGGCGGTGCGCCCGTGGACAGGTAAAGGTCCGATCCATCCTGGCTGGCCAGAATCTTCAACAACGCCGGAAAATCCATAAACTGCACCGCACAAATAAGGTAAGAAAACGGCAGGTCGCCACTTAATGCGACCTATAACCCGGGACAGCGTTCGCTCATCCGATCGAGTGTACGGAAATTACCTGAAAGCGCGGCACAAAGGCATAATGCGCGGCGTTTTTATCGAGGGATTTCCATGAAAGCTCAGGCACGGCACATTCTGGTCAAGACCGCCGATGAAGCCGAACAGCTCAAGCAGCGCATCGCCAAGGGTGAAGCCTTCGATGTGCTGGCCAAAAAATACTCCACCTGCCCTTCCGGCAAACGTGGCGGCGACCTGGGCGAAGTGCGGCCCGGTCAGATGGTGGGGGCGATTGATCAGGTGATCTTCAAGAAACCGCTGCGGGTGGTTCACGGGCCGGTGAAGAGCAAATTCGGGTATCACCTGGTGCAGGTGTTTTATCGGGATTGAGTACCCGACCTCTACGGCCGATGAGAAACCCCGTGGGAGCGGACCTGTCCGCGAAGAGGCCGGTGCAGGCCGCAAGAGATTCAACGTCTGGACGTCCGTCTTCGCGGACAGGTCCGCTCCCACACGTATGAGGTTTTATCCGGAACTCAGGGTGCAAATGACACACTGCTATCGCGAGCAAGCACCCTCCCACACTTCATCCTCAAGCCGGCATCATCACAGTAACGGCATCAAACTTCTGGGAATCACCGCCCCCGCATGCTGGATCACCTGGCTCGCCAGTCGATGCCCGGCGTCTGCCGCGTCCACCGGGCTGCCGCCGCGCAAGCGCCGCGCCAGGTAGGCGGCGCTGAAGGAATCCCCCGCCGCCGTGGTGTCCACCACCGTCTGCACCGGGTACGCCGCGATTTCAAAGCGTGCGCCCATGGCGTCCACTACGCAGCTCTGGGCGCCGCGCTTGACCACCACTTCACTGACGCCCAGCGCGCGGTACGTCGACAACAACTGTTCGGTGTCGGTGAAACCGAACAGCGCCTGTTCGTCGTCCTCGGTCAGCAGCGCCAGGTCCACCTCCTGCATCACTGCGCGATAGGCCTGTTGCGCCTGCTCGACGCTGCGCCACAAGCGGGGCCGATAGTTGTTGTCGAACACCACCCGCGCGCCCCGGTCACGGGCTTCGCCCAGGGTCGACAACAGCCGCGCTCGACCCACCTCGCCCAGTACCGCCAGGGTAATCCCGCTGACATACAGCACGTCGTAGTCCGGCAGCGCCGCCAGAATCGGCTCGGCGGCCGGCGTGGTGAAACAGTCGCGCACCGCCGCCTCGTTGCGCCAGTACAAAAAGCGCCGCTCGCCGTTGGCATCGGTCTGGATGCAATACAGCCCGGGCAAGCGTCCGGGCAGGCGCTGGACCCGGCTCAAGCCGATGCCCTCCTCCGACCACAGCCTGCACATGGCGTCGCTGAAGCTGTCGTCGCCCAAGGCGGTCACGTAATCCACCTGCGCCGCCGAGCCCAGCAGGCGCGACAGATACACCGCCGTGTTCAGCGTGTCGCCGCCGAAGCTCTGCTTGAGCGTGCCGTTGGCGTTCTGCTGCAACTCGATCATGCATTCACCGATCAGGGCGACGCTGGGGTGGCTGTGGCAGATCAATTCGCTCATGCAATGGCGCTCCCTTCAATGGCCACGGTCAGAAACAGGTGTCCAGGGTTTCGATGACGCTCAGGTCATCGTCCACCAGACAGCCCGTGCGCCATTTGTCGAAGGTCAGACACGGGTGCGAGGTGCCGAACGAGATGATGTCGCCGATCTTGATGTCGCAGCCCGGCGCGACGGTCATGAACGCGTGTTGATCCATGACGGCCGTCACGGTGCAGGCGCTGACGTCATCGCCCTTGGCCGGCACCACCCCGGCCTTGTAGCGCAGCAACGGGCTGGGCATGCCGGCGTCGAACGCCACGTCGCGCTTGCCCAGCGCAATGACTGCAAATCCCGGCTCGGGCATCGATTGCACATGGGCCCAGACTTCCATGGCCGGTTGCAGGCCTTCGGTCAGGTCGTCGCGGCGGTCCAGCACGCAGCATTGCGCGTCTTTGTAGATGCCGTGGTCATGCACCACGTAACTGCCGGGGCGCAACACGCTGAGGAAACGCTCGCGCACTTGCTGCTTGTCGAATTCTTCTGCGATCAGGTCGTACCAGGCCGAACCCGACGCGGTCACGATGGGACGGTCCAGTGCGAATGCGCCCTTGTCCTGCAACGTGACCGCCAGGCGCACCAGGGATGTCGCGAACTCACGAATCCCGCTGACCGCGTGGTCGCCATGGATCACACCTTCGTAGCCTTCGATGCCGGTCAGTTGCAGCGCCGGCTGTGCGGCGATGGCGTCGGCCAGGGCCATGACCTCCTGCTCGCTGCGGCAACCGCAACGGCCGCCGACCACACCGTATTCGATCATCACGTTGAGCGTCAGGCCGCGCGCGGCGAAGAACTCGCCCAGCGCCTGCACGTTGTCCGGGTGATCGACCATGCAGTGGAAATCGAACATCGAGTCGCTGAGCATCTCGGCGATCAGCGCCATGTTCGGCGCGCCCACCAGTTGATTGGCCATCAGCACCCGGCGCACGCCGTGGGCATACGCAGCGCGGGTCTGCACGGCGGTGGCCAGGGTCATGCCCCAGGCGCCGACTTCCAGCTGGCGGCGGAACAGCGCGGGCACCATGCTGGTCTTGCCGTGGGGCGCCAGTTCCGCGCCGCTGTTGCTGACGAACTTCTGCATCCAGTGCAGGTTGTGTTCCAGCGCCTGGCGGTGAATCACCAGCGCGGGCAGGCTGACGTCGCGAACCAGTTGGTCGCCGGGGTGGGCGGCGCCTTTTTCGACCTGCGTGATGCTCATGGTGTTCTCCTGTTCTTGTTCATGGAGCGGGTGCTTGCGTTCATGTGGCCAGGCAGCGACCCGCGCGTCAGTCGTTGACCCGCCGCGCGAGGCTGTTGGCGCTGTCGATCAGCACCCGGCGGTAGTCGTCGTAATGGGTCTTGGCGTCGGCTCTTGGCGCGACGATGCACAGGGTCGCGATGCAGATCCCCTGCTTGTCCTTCACCGGCGCGGCAAAGCAATGGGTGAAGGTGTCGGCGATGCTGTTGAAGGAAAAGAAGCCTTCTTCGTGGGCCTTGCGGATTTCGGCGAGGAACGTGGCCATGGGCAGCTCTTCGCCGCTGGGCAGGATGTAGTCCTCGGGATCGATCAGGTCGGCAATCGCCTGGTCGCTGAGGTGGCCCAGCAGCAAGCGCCCGGACGCGGTCCAGGGAATGGGCGCGTCTTCGCCGATGTCCGAGGAAATCCGGAAATGCCGGGCGCCTTCTTTCATCAGCGCGACGGTGTATTTACGGCCGTTGAGCAGGCACATCTGCGCGGTTTCCCGGGTTTGCTCGACGATTTCGGTCAGGCTGACTTCGGCCTCGCGGGTGAAGTCGAAGTGCCGCAGGTGGGCCTGGCCGAGGAAGTACAACTGGCGCCCGAGGTAGACATGACCGTCCTTGCCGACGGTTTCCAGGATGCGCCGTTCCAGCAGCGACGCCACCAGCTCGTAGACCGTCGATTTCGGGCTACCAATGCCGCTGGCGATCTCGTTCGGGCGCATGGGCGTCCCGGTTTCCTTGAGGAAATCCAGAATATCGAACGCCCGGTCCAGACCACGGGCCCTGCGTTTGATCGTGTCTTCGGTCATGGTTGGGTTATCCATCGGTGCAGGTGTTTCCTTGATAAAGCATGCAGTCTACTTGTTGGAGCGAGGCTTGCCCGCGAAGCTAACCACGCGCAGTGTCAGGCATAACGCGGTGTTGCCTTCGCGGGCAAGCCTCGCTCCAACAACGATCCCGAGCGAGAACGCCCGGCTACGGCTTCTTCTTATACGCAATGCAATCAATCTCGACCTTGCAGTCCACCATCATGTTGGCCTGGACGCAGGCGCGGGCCGGGGCGTGTTCGGGGGTGAAGTATTCGCCGAAGACCTTGTTGAAACTCCAGAAATCCCGTGGGTCTTCCAGCCACACGCCGACGCGCACCACGTCTTTGAGCTCATAACCGGCCTCAGCCAGGATCGCCACCAGGTTGTCCATGGTCTGGCGGGTCTGCTCGATGATGCCGCCGGTGATGATTTCGCCGTCCACGGCCGGCACTTGCCCTGAAACATGCAGCCAGCCGTCTGCCTCGACTGCGCGAGCGAAAGGCCGTGGCTGACCACCACCTGCCGTGCTACCGGCGCCGTAACGAGTAATGCTCATGAGAAATCTCCTTTGATTGAGCGCTAAAAATACGGTGTTAAAAACGAATGTTCTTGAGGAATTCAGCCAGCCGCGCCGATTTGGGTTGTTCGAACAACGCTTTCGGCGGGCCCTGCTCTTCGATGCGACCTTGATTCATGAACACGATCTGGTCCGACACTTCATACGCAAAGCGCATCTCGTGGGTCACCAGCAGCATGGTCATGCCCTCCTCGGCCAGGCCCTTGATCACGCTGAGCACCTCGCCTACCAGTTCCGGGTCCAGGGCCGAGGTCACTTCATCGAACAGCATCAGGCTGGGGTTCATCGCAATCGCCCGGGCAATCGCCACGCGCTGCTGCTGACCGCCGGACAGCTGGCCGGGGAAGTGATTGCGACGTTCCAGCAGGCCGACCCGGTCCAGCCATTTTTCAGCCAGGGCGACGGCCTGATCCTTGGGCATCTTTTTGACTTTCAACAGGCCCAGGGTGACGTTCTGCAGCGCGCTCATGTGCGGGAACAGGTTGAACTGCTGGAACGCCATGCCGGTCATGGCGCGGTGCTGGGCGATGACCTTTTCCGGGTGCCGCACGCGCTTGCCGTTGATGTCGCTGTAGCCGATGTCCTGGCCTTCGAGGCGAATGTGCCCGCCCTGGAATTCTTCCAGCAGATTGACGCAACGCAGCAGCGTGGTCTTGCCCGAGCCGCTGGAACCGATCAGGGTCACGACGTTGCCCTTGTTCATCTTCAGGTCGACGCCCTTGAGCACTTCGACCGGGCCGTAGGATTTGTGCAGCCCTTCAATGCTCAGCAACGCAGGGGCAAGGGGCGCGGTGTGAGTCTCTGTCATGGCAAGGCCACCCTTTTTTCGATTTGCCGACCAAGAAGCTCGATGGCGTAGTTGATGATGAAGAACAGAAATCCGGCGAACAGGTAAAACTCGAGGGTCATGAAGTTGCGGGCGATCACCTGTTGGGTGCTCAGCAGCAACTCCGCCACGCCGATCACCGAGAGCAAGGTCGAGGCCTTGACGATCTCGGTGGACGAGTTGACCCAAGTCGGCAGGATCTGGCGTAACGCCTGGGGCAGCAAGACGTAGCTCAACGACTGGCTGAACGTCAGGCCGATGGCCTTGCCCGCTTCCAGTTGCCCGCGCGGGATGGCTTGCAGCGCGCCGCGGACGATTTCCGCCACGTGTGAGCCGCAGAACAGCGTCAGCCCGAGGGCGCCGGCCTGAAACGCACTGATCTGCCAGCCCAGGGCCGGGGCCATGTAAAAGCAGGCCAGCACCAGCACGAAGACTGGCGTGCCGCGAATCAGGTCCACGTAGATGCGGAACGGCAGGCGCGACCAGAGCGTGCCATAGGTCAGGATCAGACCGGCGAACACGCCAATCACCGTGCCGCAGACAATCGCCAGCGCCGAGCACTGAATGCTGGTCAGAAAGCCCGACCACAACGCTTCGCGGGCAATCCACAGTTCATGCAGCCAGGTAGGTTGTTCGTACATGGGGGCCTCCTAGCGGCGAATCGCCAGGCGCTGCTCGAGGTAGCGCAGCAACAGGGCGATGAGGTAACAGGCCGCAACGTACAACGCCGTGGTCACCAGCCAGGTTTCAATCACCCGGTAGCTCTCGACGTTGATCTTGCGCGCGTAATAGGTCAGTTCCGGCACGGCGATGGCAGCGGCCAGCGAGGTGTCCTTGAACAGCGAAATGAAGTTGTTCGACAACGCCGGCAACACGTTGCGCAGCATCACCGGGACCACGATGTAGGCCCGCACCTGCCATTCACTCAGGCCGATGGCCAGTCCCGCTTCGCGCTGGCCTTTGTGGATGCTGAGCAAGCCTGCGCGGAACACTTCGGTCAGATACGCGCCGGCATACAGCGACAGCGTGACGATGAACGAGGCGATTTTGTCCATGCGAATGCCCAGGCTCGGCAGGGCAAAGTAGATCAGCAGGATCAAGACCAGGATCGGCGTATTGCGCACGACGGTGACGTACACCGAGGCGATGATCCGCAACGCACGAAACGTCGAGAGCATGGCGAAGGCCATCATCAGCCCGATCACGCAGCCAATGGCAATCGAGATCAGCGCCAGCTCAAGGCCCAGTCCCAGGCCCGACAGCAGACTGGGGAAGTCCCGCCAGACCGCTGCAAAATTCAACTGATAATTCATGGTCAGCAGTACCTGGGACGGGAAGGCACGAGGGCCTTCCCTGCCCCGTCAGTTCGGGTTCGCTTTATTTGTACTCAACCGGGAAGCCGATTTCCGGTGACGGCAGATCGACGCCAAACCACTTCTTGAACGACTCGGCATACGTCGGGAACTCGACGCCGGTCATGGCTTCATGCAGCGCGGTGTTGACGAAGTTCAGCCAGTCCTGATCGCCTCGCTTGACGGCGCAGGCGTAGGTTTGCGGGCTCCAGGCGAATGCGGGCGAGCGGTAGCGGCCGGGGTTCTGCACCATCAGGTACTTGACCGACGACTGATCGGTGGCGGCGGCATCGGCGCGTCCGGAGTTGATGGCCTGATACATCAGGTCAACGCTGTCGTACTGGTCGACCTTGGCCTTGGGCAGCGCCTGATGCACCAGTTCTTCGGCGTACACGTTTTGCAGCACGGCCACGGTAACGCCGTCGCCTGCGCCCTTCAGGTCGTCGATTTCCTTGTGCTTGCTGTTGGTCGGCAGCAACAGCGCCACGCCTTCGCGGTAGTACGGCAGGGTGAAGGCCACCTGTTGCGCGCGGCTGGCGGTAACGGTGATGAATTGACAGCTCATGTCGACCTTGTCGGTCAGCAGGTTGGGAATCCGCGCATCGGAAGACTGCACCACGAACTCGACCTTGCTCGGGTCATTGAACAGGCCCTTGGCAACGATGCGGGCGATGTCGATATCAAACCCCTGCAACTTGCCGTCCGCGCCCTGGAAGTGCCACGGGGCATTGGTGCTCCCGGTGCCGACCACCAGATGCCCGCGCTGCAGCACGCTGTCGAGTTTGCTGTCTGCCGCTTGCGCCGTGCTTGCCACTGCGGCGGTGGCCGCCAGGACGAACGCACAAGCTTTCAAAAAGGAAGGTCCGCGTTGCATGAGAAGAACTCCGCCGAAGATGTAGGTTTTCCGCTATAGCGGAAGCTAGTGTGTAACAACGGAATGAAGTGCAGAAAGTGTGCCACAGAACCCACTCCAGGCAACAGCATTGAGAAAGTCTTGCGAGATCAATGGCGTGAGCCCGATCACGATTTGGCGGCGAGGGAGAGACGAGGGGACTGAGCGCTACCGTTCGATACGCGACGGGGCAATGGCCCCAGTTCTGTGCGTCGATGAACCACAAACGTGCGCCCTGCTGCAGTCACGCGACGGGTTGTCCGCTCGTCGCCGAGGCCCGCACCCTGGGCGCCCTTTCGCTGCCTAAGTGGAGACAATTCGAACAACGGAGTGAATGAAATGAATATCAGGGTCTCGCGCTGGCTACTGACCAGCCTTCTCTCGATCGCGGCCTGTTCGGCGCAGGCCGCCACGGCTGAGGGCGGCGCCGACGTGGTGGCTTCAGCCATGCCGCCAGGCGTTAACCCCACCACGCCGGCGGGCGGGAACGGGGGGGACGCCGCCGGTTACGATCACATGCCCAAGGCCGGCGACCCTCCCGGCAAGACGGCCAATGACCAGGCCCAGAAGAAACAGGGCAGCGGCAGCGGCACCGGCAGCACCCAGACGCCTAAACCCAAACATTCCGGCAGCGCCCCCAAACCGAAGCCCGGCGCCTCCGGCAGCGAGTAATCGTCTGCACCCTCCCTGCGAAGGTTGAATCGGTGACCCGGTGCATGTGTGCTATTACAAGGCCACCCGAGATCACTCCTCCGCAGGATTGTCCAGATGCTGCCCACCCCGGTCTTTCGCTCCAATAACCCACGTCTGATCCGCGCCCGTGTATGGCGCGGTCGTGTCGGGCTGAGCCTGGTGGCCAGCCTGTCCGTACTGGCGGGCATGACCGACGCCATCGGCTTCATGGCCACGGGGGACTTTGTTTCCTTCATGAGCGGTAACACGACACGACTGGCGGTGGCCATCAGCGATGGCGACCTACCGCTGATCGGCAGGCTGGTGGCGCTGGTCCTCGCCTTTATCGCTGGCAATGCCTTGGGCATCGTGGTCTCTCGGTTCAGCGGGCGACGTGCCGTGATCCTGTTGTCAGTGCTGGGCGCTTTGCTGTGCCTGTCCGCAGCCCTGCCTGTTGCCTGGCAAACGCAAGCATTGCTGGCGGGCATTCTGGCCATGGGCATGCTCAACGCCGTGGTTGAACAGGTGAACGGATTGCCCATCGGACTGACTTATGTGACCGGCGCGCTGTCTAGGTTTGGGCGTGGGCTGGGTCGCTGGCTGGTAGGCGAACGGCCCAGCGGCTGGCGAGTGCAACTGGTGCCGTGGACCGGCATGTTCATTGGCGCGGTGGTGGGCGCTTTGCTGGAACAGCACATGGGTTTGAGCGCGTTGTATTTCAGTGCCGGGCTGGCGTTTGTGATCGGCCTTGCAACCCTGAAAATCCCCCGCCGTTGGCAATTGGGCTACATGCCCCGCTGATCGGCCGAGCCTTCAGTCGCGTTCATTCCGGCCGATCTATGCTTTAGAAGCCGAGACACGGAACTTTGGCACCGATAATGCTTCTTTACAGTTATATGACTTTTTTGTGACAGAAGCATCGCGTCAAGCAGGGGGATGTATGAAACAACGAGCGACCATCATTTGCCGGCGGGAGGATCAGATCCTCTACGTGCGTAAGCCCAAATCCAAATGGAACCTGCCAGGGGGCAAGGTCGAGCGCGACGAAACCCCCTCCCAGGCGGCCGAACGCGAACTGCGGGAAGAGACCGGTCTGATCTTCAGCGACCTGGCCTACGTCAGCCAGTACGAAGGCAACAACGTGCTGCACCATGTGTTCGAGGTTTCGGTGAACCCAATCGCCAGCCCGACGCCGAAAAACGAAATCGCCGACTGCCGCTGGTTTACCGCCAAACAACTGGGTAACAGCCCCAATGTGAACCCTGCCGCCAAGTCCATCGTGAAAGCTTTTCTGAATACGGCGATTGTGTAACCGAATTCACACAACTTTCACATTGGCTCCGTTATCGTTCACTGGCTCCTCCAAGAAACACTTAAAAGCCCGCTTTCCCCCATCGCGGGCTTTTTCTTGCCTGCGATTTGGCAAAGCGGTCTTCAGCCGTCACTTGGCGTTGCGCATCGAATGGATTCAACGGCGCCTGCTTGAACAGCGAGGCGCCGGTCGTCATCCCCTATAGCCGGAATTGCGCCACCAAGGTATTAAACGACACTGCCAGGCGTGACAGCTCCTGACTGGATGCACTGGTCTGGTTAGCGCCAGCCGCGGTTTGAGTGGAAAGATCCTGAATGTTCACCAGATTGCGATCGACCTCACGCGCCACCTGAGCCTGCTCCTCTGCCGCGCTGGCTATCACCAGGTTTTGCTCGTTGATCTGACTGACGCCCAGACTGATCCGCTCAAGTGCCTGGCCAGCTTCAGTGGCCAGCAACTGAGTATTACGCACAAGCGTCTGGCTTTTGCCCATGGCCTGCACTGCATCGTCGGCCCCGCTACGAACCCGGCTGATCATGGCCTCGATCTCGCCGGTGGAGGTTTGCGTTCGGTGCGCCAACGCACGTACTTCGTCGGCCACCACCGCAAAACCACGCCCTTGCTCCCCGGCACGTGCCGCTTCAATCGCAGCGTTGAGCGCCAGCAGGTTGGTCTGCTCCGCAATCCCGCGGATCACGTCCAGCACCTTGGTAATGTCGTGGATCTGCGCGGCCAGTGTTTCTACCCGCTGTGTGGATTCAGTGATTTCTTCTGTCACTGTGTCGATAGCCGTCACAGCCTGCTGGACTTGTTTTTGGCCTTTCAAGGCGTCTTCAGCAGTCTGGCCGGATATTTGAGAAGTGCTCGCGGCGTTGCGAGCCACCTCTTCCACGGCAGCCGTCATCTCGTTGACCGCTGTGGCCGCTTGTTGGATTTCGTCGTTTTGCCGAACCAGTCCGCGTGTGCTGTCCTCTGTCACTGCGGTTAATTCTTCGGCGGCGGAAGCCAGTTGGTCAGAGGCGTCAGCAATTTGCTGCACGGTGCCTTTGAGGTTGCTCTGCATATCGGACAACGACTGCAACAGTTGTCCTGTTTCATCGGTACCACGCACAAGGATGGGCTGGGTCAGATCGCCTTTGGCGACGCGGCCCGCGCCTTCGACCGACAGGAAAATGGGGCGGGTGATCATGCCAGTGACGATCATGCCAAGCGCAACGGCGAACACCATGGCAATCAGACAGCCTGCGATCAGGATCCAGGTCACTTGCTTGTTCGTGCTATCGCCAACAGCCATGACGTCGACGGCCTGCCGCGTATTGGACGCGATCATGATATTGATTTCAGCCATCAGCTTGGCGTAAACCGGTGTAACAGTGCTTGTGGCGATCAGTCTGGCCTGGACAACATCACCGCTTTTAAGCGCTGCCAGACCCGCATCAATGGCAGAAATATAGGCTGGCCAGTCACGTTCGAAGTCGTCACCCGCTGCTCGTTCGTCTGCTTCCAGCGGAGTGGCGCGGTAGATCTTGAACGCCGTCTGAACCTCGGATTGATTATCGCGATAGGACTGGATGACGGCATTGATATCGTCAGCGCTGGCGTTAGCAACCGTCAGCACAATGGCTTTGAAGAAGTCACGGTTGGTGGCGACGGCACCCACCTTGATGGCATCGGTTTTCTGGATCGACACCAGGTTGTTGGTCACCGTAGCTTGCAACTGGCCATACATTTTGGCGATGCCCGACTGCCCTAACACGGCCACCACAACAGTGATTAACGCGCATAAACCAAAGGCGATCAGCAGTTTTGACTTCAGCTTAAGACGTGTCAGCCAAGACATAGGGGTTACTCATGAGTAGGTCAGAGAGAGTCAGGAAAGTTGTTCCTGAAAACCATGTCGGCGGGGGTTTTGCAAACTTTAGAGGGTGCCGAAGCAGGATAATGCTTAAGCCTGAAAAGCTGATTAGTTCATTCAAAGCGACAGTCCGCCTACCGATCAGCATCCGGTAAGGGGACTATCGCCAGATGAGGCACGTCGCCTGTTTGCGTAGCAGGAATATCCTCCAATGCCTCGTGCAGAGCCTTGAACGCGGTGCGTTGCTTGACGACCGCCTCATTCCAGAGCGGAGAGGCTATCAAGCCCAGGCCCACCAGCTTCATCAATTCGATTGTTGCAGCATCCAGCCTTAAGAGCAGCTCGTGGGTATGAAAACGAATGTCCTCATCAGACTCCATGGTCGGGATTCCAAGTCAATAGAAGGTACTGGTTAGGCTAAGATCAGTTTCACTCATTACAAATAACCGACGACCGGCAGCCTCTTAGTTTGCAGGGCAGCGCCTCTTATCTGCCCGGTTGGGTGTTGCGGTTATGGCGAGAATCGTAAAACCCATAACAAACCTTGTTGACAGGAATCGGCGGTTCCTTCCTGACGTCATGTATCTGAAAGGCAAGCTGTGCAATAATGCCGCCACTGTCCGGCACACTCCCCCAATACCAATAAGCTGCAGCTCCCCTCGCGGGTCGACGCTGCAGCTTATTTTTTGCCTGTCGGGTCCATCGAAAACGCGTGGTGGTTACAGGTCCTGGCCCGACATTTATGGCTGCGACTCAAGGCATCCACCCTCAAGCTGTTGAAAGGTAAGGTAATTGATCTCCACCGCTAACATCACCATGCAATTTGGCGCCAAGCCGCTGTTCGAGAACGTTTCGGTCAAGTTCGGCGGCGGCAACCGTTACGGCCTGATCGGTGCCAACGGTTGCGGCAAGTCTACTTTTATGAAGATCCTTGGCGGCGACCTGGAGCCTTCGGGTGGGCAGGTGATGCTGGAGCCGAACGTGCGTCTGGGTAAGTTGCGCCAGGACCAGTTCGCGTACGAAGATTTCACCGTCATCGACACCGTCATCATGGGCCATGAAGAGCTGTGGAAGGTCAAGGCCGAGCGCGACCGCATCTACTCGCTGCCGGAAATGACCGAAGCCGACGGCATGGCTGTCGCGGAGCTGGAAACCGAGTTCGCCGAGATGGACGGCTACACCGCCGAGTCCCGCGCCGGCGAGCTGTTGCTGGGCCTGGGGATTGGCATCGAGCAGCACAATGGCCCGATGAGCGAAGTGTCGCCGGGCTGGAAACTGCGTGTTCTGCTGGCCCAGGCGCTGTTCTCCGATCCTGAAGTGCTGTTGCTCGACGAACCGACCAACCACCTGGACATCAACACCATCCGCTGGCTGGAAAACATCCTGACCCAGCGTTCGAGCCTGATGATCATCATCTCCCACGACCGTCACTTCCTGAACAGCGTCTGCACGCACATGGCTGACCTGGATTACGGCGAACTGCGTCTGTTCCCGGGCAACTACGACGAATACATGACCGTGGCGACCCAGTCCCGCGAGCAGTTGCTGTCGGACAACGCCAAGAAGAAAGCCCAGATTTCCGAACTGCAGTCGTTCGTCAGCCGCTTCTCGGCCAACGCTTCGAAAGCCAAGCAGGCCACGTCCCGCGCCAAGGCGATCGACAAGATCCAGCTGGCCGAGGTCAAGCCATCCAGCCGGGTGAGCCCGTTCATCCGTTTCGAGCAGACCAAGAAGCTGCACCGTCAGGCGGTCATCGTTGATCGCATGGCCAAAGGTTTCGACGGCAAGACCCTGTTCAAGGACTTCAGCTTCCAGGTTGAAGCCGGCGAGCGCGTCGCGATCATCGGCCCGAACGGCATCGGCAAGACCACGCTGCTGCGCACCCTGGTCAACGAACTGACGCCGGACGCCGGTACCGTCAAGTGGACCGACGCCGCGGAGCTTGGCTACTACGCGCAGGATCACGCTTCGGATTTCGAAGACGAATCCAACCTGTTCGACTGGATGGGTCGCTGGACCCAGGGCGGCGAGCAGGTCGTGCGGGGCACCCTGGGCCGCATGCTGTTCTCCAACGACGACATCCTCAAGTCGGTCAAAGTGATTTCCGGTGGTGAGCAAGGCCGCATGCTGTTCGGCAAGCTGATCCTGCAAAAGCCCAACGTACTGATCATGGACGAACCGACCAACCACCTGGACATGGAATCCATCGAGGCGCTGAACCTGGCGCTGGAGAACTACCCCGGTACGCTGATTTTCGTCAGCCACGACCGTGAGTTCGTGTCGTCCCTGGCCACCCGCATCATCGAGCTGAGCCCAAGCGGCGTGATCGACTTCAGCGGCACTTACGACGATTACCTGCGCAGCCAGGGTGTGGTGTTCTGACAGGCCCGTCCTGATCAGGCATCACCGCTGCAAAGAGCCCCGTCCACGTGTCGGGGCTTTTTTTCGCGCGAATTGCCGCGCGAACGGAGCTAACCGTTAGGGTGCTTTCTTTTATCGCTACCACAAGCGATGATGACCGCACCCCCTCTGCCTGCCAGCGAAGAGCCCATGTCTGCTGCCCTACCCCCGTCGACGCCCGCGGCAAACGCCCACTCCAGGGCGATTACCCTGCAAATCGTTTCCATCGTCATCTACACCTTTATTGCCTTCCTGTGCATCGGGCTGCCGATCGCGGTGATCCCTGGCTACGTGCATGACCAGTTGGGTTTCAGCGCGGTCATCGCGGGCCTGACCATTGGTGCGCAATATTTGGCGACCCTGCTCAGCCGCCCCATCGCCGGCCGGATCTGCGACAACATCGGCACCAAGCGCGCCATCGTCTACGGCCTGAGCGGGATCACCCTGAGCGGCGTGCTGACGATCATCGCCGTGCTGCTGGAGAGCCTGCCGCAGGTGAGCCTGACGGTGTTGATCATCTCCCGACTGTTTCTCGGTGCGTCCCAGGGGCTGATCGGCGTGGGCACCATCAGCTGGTGCATCGGCCAGGTGGGACCGGAGCACATGGCCCGCTCGATCTCCTGGAACGGCATTGCCTCCTACGGCGCCATCGCCATCGGCGCGCCGCTGGGGGTGGTGATGGTCGGCAGCCTGGGCTTTGTTTCCCTGGGTATCGCCTTGACGGTGCTGGCTTGTGGCGCCCTGTTACTGATCCGCAAGAAACCCGCAGTACCGGTGATCCGGGGCGAGCGGCTGCCGTTCTGGTCGGTGTTCGGGCGGATTGCGCCGTTCGGCATCAGCCTGACGCTGGCGTCCATCGGTTACGGCACCCTCACGACCTTCATCACCCTGTTCTACATCAGTCGCGGCTGGGAAGGCGCGGCCTGGTGCCTGACGGTGTTCGGCGTCTGCTTCATCCTGGCGCGGCTGTTGTTCATCAACGCCATCAACCGCTTCGGCGGGTTCCGCTCGGCCATCACCTGCATGGCGGTGGAGACCGTCGGCCTGGTGCTGCTGTGGGTGTCGCCGAGCACCGAATTTGCGCTGTTGGGCGCCGCGTTTGCCGGCTTCGGATTGTCCCTGGTCTACCCCGCCATTGGCGTGGAAGCCATCAAGCAAGTGCCCAACAGCAGCCGTGGCGCCGGCCTGAGTGCGTTTGCGGTGTTTTTCGATCTGGCCCTGGCCATCGCCGGCCCGCTGATGGGCGCCATCGCATTGGGCATGGGCTATGGATGGATCTTCTTTTTCGCCGCGTTGTTGTCGGTGGCGAGCCTGGGGTTGACCGTGGTGCTGTCACGTCGCGCGGGCATCGACACGCGGGTGTAAACCCGCGCCGGTGCAGGCGGCGCCCAGTCAGGCTGAACCCCTGTCGCGCTCGCGGGTCCCAGCTACACAACCCTTGAACAGGAACGTCCGAGTGACACCCGACCCCGCTGGCATTAGCGCCGACTCGCCCGGCATTTCCGATGCCCCTGACGTGCATCGTTTGCGGGTGCTGACCGTCAACACGCACAAGGGCTTCACTGCACTCAACCGTCGTTTCATCCTGCCGGAACTGCGCGAAGCCGTCCGTGCCACCAGCGCTGATCTGGTGTTTTTGCAGGAAGTGCTCGGCGGCCACGACGGGCATGCCACGCGGTATCAGGACTGGCCGAGCATGTCGCAATACGAGTTCCTGGCCGACAGCATGTGGAGCGATTTCGCCTATGGCCAGAATGCGGTCTACCCCGACGGCCACCACGGCAATGCCCTGCTCTCCAAGTACCCGATCATTCGTCATCGCAACCTGGACATTTCCATCACCGGCCCCGAACGCCGCGGGTTGCTGCATTGCGTCTTGCAGGTCCCCGGACACGAAGAAGTGCATGCCATCTGCGTGCACTTGAGCCTGCTGGAAAGCCACCGCCAGTTGCAGCTGGATTTGCTGTGTCAGTTGCTGGACTCGCTGCCGGACCATGCGCCGGTGATCATCGCCGGCGACTTCAACGACTGGCAGCTGCAAGGCAACAAGCGCCTGGGACGGGTCGAGTACCTGCACGAGGTGTTCGAGCGCCATGGCGGGCATCTGGCCAAGACCTACCCCGCGCGCTTTCCGATGCTGCGCCTGGACCGGATTTACCTGCGTAACGCCACCAGCCATGAGCCGCGCATTCTGGGGACGCGCCCGTGGACGCACCTCTCGGACCACCTGCCACTGGCGGTTGAAGTGCACATGTAACGCGCAAAAAAAAAGCCAGACACCGTATATCGGCGTCTGGCTCTTTTTATAACAACCCCCGGCTCAGAAGATATTGATCGGGTAATCGGCAATCAGGCGCAACTCATTGTTGTCCCCTTCAGCCTGATCGGCATTGCCGCGATGGAATGCCTGACGCATACGCAGCGACAGATCCTTGAGCGAACCGGACTGAACCACGTACTTGGCTTCAAGGTTAGTTTCGTGATGTTTGCCATCCTCTCCGTAGCCGTAGGCCCCGTAAGTACTGTTAGATGGCAGATGGCTGCCATCGATATCATCGCCGCTGATATAACGGGCCATGAAACTGAGCCCCGGTACGCCATAACTGGCCATGTTCAAGTCATATCGGGCCTGCCAGGATTTCTCCCCCGGACCGTTAAAGTCAGAATATTGAACCGAGTTCGCCAGGAAGATCGAATCTGCGGTGTCACCGGGGCCGTTAACGCCGAACGCTACATAATCGAAGGGGGTATCGCCGTGAACTTTCTGGAAGGCCAGGGTCACGGTGTGCGCGGTCAGGAACGAATAAGCCGCCGCCAGCGACCAGGTGGTGTTGCTGATATCGCCTGCTTTGGCCGAGCCTGAATCATTGGTGCGGTAAATATTGAAATCGAAATTTAACGACTGCTGATCGCTGATCGGCAAGGTGTAGTTGGCGTTGGCGTAGTACTGATTCCAGACGTCCTTGAGATCGGAACCGTAAAGGCTCAACGACAAGTTATCGGTCAGCGCATATTTGCCGCCCGCGTAGTCGATACTCGACGCCGTGACGTTGGCGTACGACGCAAAGATGTCGTGATCGTTGTTGGTAGTAACCGGTCCATTGCCACCGGTGAAGTGACCGCCGTCCAGTTCCAGGCCGGCAATCTCGCTGCTCAACAGGTTAAAGCCGGTGGCCGTTTGCGGGAACAGGCGTGAGCCCCCCGCCCCGAAAACCGGCGCGGTCGGCTGCAGATTGCCGTAGCGCAGCTCAGTCTTGGAAATGCGCATCTTGATCGCACCACCGGCCGTGCCGTACTCGTCTTCCGGGTCGCCGTTGCGGTCCACCGGCAGGTTGCCGGTGCCCGAGGTGCCGCCACCGCCGTCCAGTTTCAGGCCCCAGTTGGCATACGCGTCAACACCGAATCCGACCGTGCCCTGGGTGAAGCCCGAGCTGAAGTTGCCCAGTACGCCCTGCGTCCAGTCCTTGCGGTCGCCGCCGCCGTTCTTGCCGTCGCGATTGAAATAGTAGTTCTTGAGGTGAACAGTGAGGCTGCTGTCCTCGACGAAACCCTTGGTTTCGGACTGATCACTGACGACCCCGGCTGTCGCCAACTGACTTACGCCCAGTGAAACCGCGAGCGTGACGAGGTTCCATTTTACAAACGTCATTGTTATCCCCTGTTTATTAAGGCCCAACATTCCAGACGCCTGACACACGGGCCGTGCCCCTGATCCAGGCGATTGAAGAACGGTGGAGTAAGCGCTGTGGCAGATGGGCTAAATACATCATGACCGTGGTTCAAGCCACGGCGAGTTCACAGACTCTGAGCCTGTTATCGTTATAGTGCCGCTTACGCATTTGCGCAATGACAGGCGGGGTGTGCTCCCCTCGCCGTCGAATTTTTAGCATCTCCCCGGGCCGCCAATGATCAATGAGTCGTGATAGTCACTATCGACTAACGTAATAGTTCAAACATCGGATGCGGTGTTACCGTTGTCGGCGATGAAAGACCACGTATCCACTGCCTGATGACTCCGCAGCTTCAGGCACCAGACACTTGCTCCACTTCATCATTCCTTTGGTAAGACTTTTTAGCCACTTCACTTTTGTGCGGTGGCTTTTTTTATGAATTATTTTTCATAATTAAGACGCGGTCCAGTTAGTTGCGCTGCCCGTTAACGCCCTCAACTTAGCGATTCTTCGTCCGGGCCTGAACACGGATTGATCGTCACAGATCAAGCCGGTCAACCACCCGCCGACGCGCGTTGTCGTCGCGCATGTCATAGCCCACCGTGGTAGCGATGTTGGTGTGGTGGGCGAGCTTCTGAGCGATGGCCAGGTCGTGCTCCTCTATCACGCGGGTGATGAACGAACGCCGAAAATCATGGGGCATGATCTCGACCCCGACCTGGCGCCCGCGCTGCTTGGCGATGAAGTAGATGGCGTGTTTGGTGATGCGCTCGCGGGTGATGTGATTGCCGCGGCGGATGCGGTTGAACAGAAACGTGTCGTCCGGCACACCCGCCGGCAAATGATCCCGACGCAACGTCAGCCATTCACTCAAGGCCTCGAACGCCCACGCCGGGGCATATTTGATCAGCTGCCGGTTGCCCTTTCCCGTCACCCGCAGGCTGCGCTCGGCGAAATCCAGCTGCGCCAGATCGAGGTTCACCGATTCCGATTTGCGCATGCCCGAGCCATACAGGATCGCGATCAGCGCCGCATCACGCTTGCCCTGGGGTTTGGGGTCGGCGGCGCAGACCGCCATCAATTCGCGGATCAACGTGCGACGGATGTTGCTGCCGCGCCCGAGTCGCGTACCGCCCATGGCCTTGATCCCGCGAATCTTCAGCAGCTGCTCGTGACTGATCAGGTCCTGACGCCACGCCTCGTTCATCACCCCGCGAATCGCGTTGACGTAGAGCGAGGACGTATTGGGCGCGTAATTGTCGTCGCGCAGTGCCGAAACCAGCGCCGTGATGTGGCCCGGTTGCAGCTGATGCCAGGGGATGTCGTGCAGGTCGACGTCGACAAAACCCAGGCGGTCGGCAGCGTCCTGCAACACGTATTTGATGGTCAGGCGACTGGACGGCGCCAGGCGCGCGAGGTACAGCGCCAGCGGTGCCTGGAGCGCCGGCATGAGCGGCGCAGCGATATGGGGTGCTTCGGGCGGGCGATGGGCAGGTATGTCAGACACGTGCTTGGGGGCTCCGGTAACGGCGAAGGCTCTGCAATGGCCTTTTTGCGACACTGAAAAGCAGGACTCTACAGCACAGCCCCGGTGATTAATCAACCGGTCCGGGAGGTGGGGGGATCTCTGGCGGCGCTCGGAGATCGGATTGTCTGGAATCGTGGTCGGCTTTCTGGTCTAGTAGCCCGCGGATCGTCGCGCACCCTTGCGTCGATTTCCCTGCCGTTCAACCCGCCGCACCGTTCACTGCCGCAATGATAAAAAAGGTACCCCGATGTTTGCCAAACGCCTCAAGTACGCCCTCTCCTCCCTCGCCGTCCTGGCCTGCCTGACCACCGCCACCTACGCCCTCGCCCACGCCCATCTGCAAAGCCAGTCGCCGCCCGCCGACAGCGAAGTGACGTCGCCCAAAGAGCTGCGGCTCACGTTCTCCGAAGGCGTGGAAGAAAAATTCAGCAAAGTCAGCATCAGCCGCGACGGTCCGGGGGACAGCACCGAAATTGTCGCCACGCAGACCATCGTCACCGACCCTGCCGACAAGAAGGTCCTGATCGTCACCCCCGCGGTCGCGCTGAGCCCCGGCAAATACAAGGTCGAGTGGCACGCGGTCTCCGTAGACACCCACAAAAGCGAGGGTGTGTACCGCTTCGAGGTTACCCCGTAACGCCATGCACGAAGGATTGATCCTGTGCCGGTTCGTGCATTTCGGTGCCGTGTTGCTGCTGTTCGGCCTCCTCCTGTTCCGGCGGCTGTTCAGGGCAAGCCTGACCCCTTTTGAACACGGCCCCGTTGCGCGGCGCGTCGATGACCTCAACCGCTGGCTCGCCGCCGTGGCCCTGCTCAGTGCCGTCGCCTGGCTGATGCTGACCGCCGGCAGCATGGCCGGTGACTGGCGTGACATACTCGTCCCGGACACCGTGGCCCTGGTCCTGGGCAGCACCTTTTTTGGTCACGTGTGGGTCGTGCATCTGGTCCTTGCGCTGCTGGCGCTGCTCGGCGCATGCACCCCGCGCCGAATGCCCGTGGCGCTGCAAACCCTGCTGGTCACGCTGCTGCTGTGGACGCTGGCGCCGGTGGGGCACGGCGCCATGTTCGACGGAGTTCGTGGGCAACTGCTGATCGTCAACCAGATGATTCACCTGAGCGGTGTCGGCCTGTGGCTCGGCGGACTGTTGATGCTGGCGCTGCTGCTGGCCGCACCGGGTGCGCTGGATCTGCGCGCGATCCTGCAACGGTTCAGCGGCATCGGCTATATGCTGGTGGCGACGATCATCGTGACGGGGCTGATCAATGTTCGCGCCCTCAGCGGTGGGTTCTGGCCGCAGCCGGCGTTCTCCGGGTTCGGCCTGGTGCTGGCGGTCAAAGCCGCTCTGGTGCTGGCGATGCTGGTGCTGGCCCTGATCAATCGGACCCTGTCCCGCGCGGGCTCGCTCAACGTGGCGGCACTGCGGGTCAGCGTAGGGCTTGAGTGCGCGTTCGGGGCGTCGGCCCTGGCGGCGGTTTCCCTGCTGGGCACCCTGCCACCGATGCTGATGGGGTGAGCGGCACGACACGGAATTAGAATCGCAAGACTCGGAGTTTGCGGCCCCGCACGAGGGAATAATCTGCAAGCATCCGTCATCAGAGGTCATGCAGCCATGTCACGCGTCAGAACCGTTGCCCTCATCAGCACTGTCGAGAATGACCCGCGGTGGACCGCCGTGGTGTCCCGCGACGCCTCGGCTCAGGGCCAATTCGTTTACGGCGTGCGCACCACCGGTATTTACTGCCCGCCCGGCAGCACGGCCCGTTTGCCGCGTCCGGAAAACGTCGAGTTCTTTGACACCCCGGCCCAGGCGGAGGCCGCCGGTTATCGTCCCAGCAGGCGGGCAACGGCGGTTCAGGCCCAACTGAGCGGACAACACGCCGTGCGGGTGGCCAACGCGTGCCGGCAGATCGCCGAGGCGGAACAATTGCCCAGCCTGCATCAGTTGGCCGAACACGCCGGATTGAGCCCTTGGCATTTTCACCGGGTATTCAAAAGCGTGACCGGCCTCACGCCCAAGGGCTATGCGGCGGCGCATCGCGGCCAGAAGATGCGACGCCAGCTGGCGGACACCGGCTCGATCACCGATGCGCTGTATGCCGCCGGTTTCAATTCCAACAGCCGGTTCTACGAAACGTCCGACAAGCTCCTGGGCATGACCCCCACCGATTACCGCCAGGGCGGCACCCATCACCAGATCCGTTTCGCGGTGGGCGAGTGTGCGTTGGGCGCGATTCTGGTGGCGCAAAGCGCACGGGGGGTCTGCGCGATATTGCTGGGCGACGACCCGCAGCAACTGGTGCATGAGTTTCAGGATCGCTTTCACAGCGCCGAGCTGGTGGGCTGTGACCCCGCGTTCGAGCAGCGAGTGGCGGCGGTGGTGGGGTTTGTCGAGGCGCCAGGCGTGGGGCTAGATCTGCCGCTGGATGTTCAGGGCACGGCGTTTCAGCAGCGGGTCTGGCAGGCCCTGACGCAGATTCCCTCCGGCAGTACCGCCAGCTACGCCGAGATTGCCGCTCGCATTGGCGCGCCCACGTCATCCCGGGCCGTGGCCCAGGCCTGCGGTGCCAACTGGCTGGCGGTGGCCATTCCCTGCCATCGGGTGGTGCGCAGCGACGGCGGGCTGTCCGGGTATCGCTGGGGCATCGAGCGCAAGCAAGCATTGCTGGCCCGCGAAGCGCGGGATGTCGCGGCGGCTGAACAACCCGGTAATACCTTCACGCGCTAGGCAAGTTGCGCTGGGCTAGCCTTTTCGGACCGCCACACCGGCACGACAAGGAATGCCCAGCCGATGGACACCCGTAAGCCCACACCACTTGATGCTCCCACCTTCTGGCTGATCGCCGACCAACTCAACGCGCGCACCGAAGCCGAGCGCCTGCGCTACATCCAGGCAGGCTTTCCGCCGGGGTGGGTCAAGGCCACGCGGCAAGCGTTCAAGCTGACGCCGCGACGGCTCGAACGATTGCTCAACGCCTCGATGTCCACCCTCGAACGCCGGCAACGCCAGATGCAACCGCTGGATGTGGTGGCTTCCGAACGGCTGGACCGCGTTGCCGAGATGGCCACCCAGGCGGTGTCGGTGTTGGGCGACCACGCTGCCGCCAGCCGCTGGATGGTGCGTTGTCAGGCGGCGCTTGGGGATCAGACGCCGCTTCAGCTGTGCGAAACCGAGCTCGGCGCGCGGCAGGTCCGGCGACTGCTGCACGCCATGGCCGGGGTCAACGATTGACGTTGACCACCACCCGTCCCCGAACGGTGCCGTCCAACAACTGTTGCGCCACCTCGATCGCCTCGCTGAGGCCGATTTCCCGGGTGATAAGCGCCAGCTTTTCAGGATCCAGGTCGACGCCCAGCCGCTCCCACGCGTCGATCCGGTCCTGGTAAGGCCGCATGACGCTGTCGACCCCCGCCAACGTGACCCCACGCAGAATGAACGGCGCCACGGAACCGGGGAATTCCATGCCCTGGGCCAGGCCGCACGCTGCTACGGTGCCGCGATAGCGGGTGGTGGCGCAGACGTTGGCCAGGGTGTGACTGCCCACTGAATCGATGGCGGCGGCCCAACGCTCCTTTCCCAGCGGACGGCCCGGTTCGGACAAGGTGGCGCGGTCGATGATGTCAGCGGCGCCCAGTTGCTTCAGGTAATCGCTCTGCGCCAGCCGACCGGTGGAAGCCACCACCCGATAGCCCAACCGCGCCAGCAACGCGATGGAAAAACTGCCGACGCCGCCGTTGGCGCCGGTCACCAACACCTCGCCCTTGTCCGGGGTCAGGCCGTTTTTCTCCAGGGCCATGACCGCCAGCATCGCGGTGTAGCCTGCCGTGCCAATGGCCATGGCTTGCGCCGGGGTAAAGGCCTTGGGCAACGGAATCAGCCAGTTGCCGTCCAGCCGCGCTTTTTGCGCCAGCCCACCCCAATGCCCCTCGCCCACGCCCCAGCCGTTGAGCAGGACCGCATCGCCGGGCTTGAAAGCCGGGTGGCTGCTGCTGTCCACGGTGCCGGCGAGGTCCACACCGGGCACCATGGGAAATGTGCGCACCACCGGGCCTTTGCCGGTGATGGCCAGCGCATCCTTGTAATTGAGTGTGCTGTACGCGACGTTGACCGTGACGTCGCCCGCTGGCAGGTCAGCTTCATCAAGGGACGTCACGCGGGCGTGATAACCACTGTCGTCTTTGTCGATCAAAATACCGTTGAACACGCGGCTGGACATGGATGCCTCCGATAGGAACCGGTCGTTTGAGGGTTGAACGATGATGTCAAACAGGGCTTGATTGAGCCGTTCAGCATTAGGACACCGCACGCACTCATCCTGTGCGCTATAAAATCACATTCGCGGATTCACTGCCCCCTGGAGAACTGCCCATGATTGCCTGGCCCGACACCCGCCTGCTCCAGCTCCTGGACATCGAACTGCCCATCCTGCAGGCCCCCATGGCCGGGGCCAGCGGGTCTGCCATGGCTATTGCTGTCGGCACTGCGGGCGGTTTGCCGTCCTTGCCCTGCGCCATGCTTAACGCCGAGCAGATCCGCGAGGAAGTCAGCCTGATCCGCCAACACACCCGTGCCCCGCTGAACCTGAACTTCTTTTGCCACGCAAGCCCTGCAGCGGATCCCGAACGCGACGACGCCTGGAAAACCCTGCTCCAGCCGTATTACCACGAACTCGGTGCGGACTTCGACGCACCGACCCCCACCTCCAACCGCCACCCGTTCGACGCCGCCGCCTGCGCGTTGGTCGAAGAACTGAAACCTGAGGTGGTGAGCTTCCATTTCGGCTTGCCGGACGCCGGGCTGCTGGCGCGGGTCAAGGCGACTGGCGCCAAGGTCATTTCCTCGGCCACCACCGTAGAGGAAGCCCGGTGGCTGGAGGCCCGGGGCTGTGACGCGATCATAGCCATGGGGTATGAAGCGGGCGGCCATCGCGGCATGTTTCTCAGCGATCAACTGCACACGCAGGTGGGCACCCTGGCGCTGGTGCCGCAGATCGCGGACGCCGTCCGTGTGCCGGTAATTGCTGCCGGCGGAATCGCCGACGGGCGCGGCATTGCAGCCTCGTTCATCCTCGGGGCCTCGGCGGTGCTGATCGGCACGGCGTACCTGTTCTGCCCTGAAGCGAAAGTGAACCCCTTGCACCACCAGGCGTTGCGCGCAGCCACCGACAGCCAGACCGCCCTGACCAACATTTTCACCGGGCGGCCTGCACGGGGCATCGTCAACCGCATCATGCATGAGCTGGGCCCCATGAGCCCGCAGGCACCGGCATTCCCCACCGCCGGCGGCGCGTTGATCCCGCTGCGGGCCAAGGCCGAGGCCCGAGGCGATGACGGCTTCATGAACCTGTGGGCCGGGCAAGCCGTGGGGATCAAACACGAACTGTCCGCCGGCGACCTGACCCGAAAGCTGGCTATCAACGCGCTGGAGAAACTGGCGGGGCATTAAATCGCTTTTGATTCTGGCCGCAGGCATTGGATCTGCGGCGCACGCGGGATTGGAGGCGTGACAAGACTCGTGGAGGTAGCCGGAACAGGGACCGCTCCGCGCTCCATCGCGGGCAAGCCTCGCTCCCACGCCTTCGGCAGAAGCGGAAATCCGTCGCGCTTGAAATCTGTGCTTCCTTGCATCGAGGAGTCGCTATATATTTCGGTTCATAGCGACTGGCCTGCAAGAGCCGCCCCCCCTTATTTCCCTCACACAACAATCCGGAGCCGATTCATGCGCGCCAACGTCCTGCGTCATACCCTGACATCCCTCGCCCTTGCAGTGGCCGTCTGTTCGGCCGGCAGCGCGCTCGCCGATGAGGTGCAAGTGGCGGTGGCGGCCAACTTCACCGCGCCTATTCAGGCCCTCGCCCGGGATTTCGAACAGGACACCGGCCACAAACTGGTCGCTTCCTTCGGGGCCACCGGCCAGTTCTATACCCAGATCAAGAACGGCGCGCCGTTCGAAGTGTTCCTCGCCGCCGACGACACGACCCCGGCCAAACTGGAGCAGGAAAACGAGACCGTCAAAGGTTCGCGCTTCACCTACGCGGTGGGCACCCTGGCCCTGTGGTCGGCCAAGGAAGGCTACGTCGACGACAAGGGCGACGTGCTGAAGAAGAACGCCTACCAACACCTCTCCATCGCCAACCCGAAAGCCGCGCCTTACGGCCTGGCGGCCACGCAAGTGCTGGACAAACTCGGCCTGACCGACGCCACTAAACCGAAGATCGTCGAAGGCCAGAGCATCGCCCAGGCGTACCAGTTCGTGTCCACCGGCAACGCTGAACTGGGCTTTGTCGCGCTGTCTCAGGTGTACAAGGACGGCAAACTGAACAGCGGCTCGGCGTGGATAGTGCCCGCCAACCTGCACGAGCCGATCAAGCAGGACGCCGTGATCCTCAACAAAGGCAAGGACAATCCGGCCGCCAAAGCGTTGATGGACTACCTCAAGGGCCCGAAAGCCGCCGCAGTGATCAAATCCTTCGGGTATCAGCTGTAAATGCCGCTGGGCAGTGCCGACATGGCGGCAATCTGGCTGACGCTGAAACTGGCGTCGCTCACCACCGTGATCTTGCTGATCATCGGCACGCCCATCGCCTTGTGGCTGGCGCGCACTGACTCCTGGCTCAAAGGCCCGGTGGGCGCGGTGGTGGCGTTGCCGCTGGTGCTGCCGCCCACCGTCATCGGGTTTTACCTGCTGCTGCTGCTCGGGCCCAATGGCGCGCTGGGCCAGCTGACTCAGAGCCTGGGGCTGGGCACCCTGACCTTCAGTTTCACCGGGCTGGTCATCGGCTCGGTGCTGTACTCGATGCCGTTCGTGGTGCAGCCGTTGCAAAACGCGTTTGTGGCCATCGGCACGCGTCCCCTTGAAGTCGCCGCGACCCTGCGCGCAGGTCCATGGGATACGTTTTTCTCGGTGGTCTTGCCCCTGGCCCGGCCCGGCTTTATTACCGGTGCGATCCTGGGGTTTGCCCATACCGTCGGTGAGTTCGGCGTGGTGCTGATGATCGGCGGCAATATCCCGGACAAGACCCGGGTGGTGTCCACGCAGATCTTCAACCACGTGGAGTCCATGGAATACCTGCAAGCCCACTGGCTGTCGGGCTTCATGCTGGTGTTTTCATTCCTGGTCCTGTTGGCGCTTTATTCCAGCGGCAAGACCAAAGCCGGCTGGAGCTGAGCCCATGACATTGCCTCTGGACATCCGCCTGAACATGGGCTTCAACGACTTTACGCTGGACGTCGACCTGGCCCTGCCCGGCCGTGGCGTCAGCGCGCTGTTTGGCCACTCCGGCTCCGGCAAGACCACCTGCCTGCGCTGCATCGCCGGGCTGGAAAAAGCGCCGGAAGGCTTGATCCGCATCAACGGCGAAACCTGGCAGGACAGCGCCAACGGCGTGTTTCTGCCGCCGCACAAACGCGCCGTCGGTTATGTCTTTCAGGAGGCCAGCCTGTTCCCGCACCTGTCGGTGAAAGGCAATCTGGAATTCGGCCTGCGCCGCATCCCCACTCATCAACGGCGCGTGCAACTGGACCACGCCAGCGAACTGTTGGGGATCGATCACTTGCTGGCCCGCGACCCCGCCACGCTGTCCGGGGGCGAACGGCAACGGGTCGGCATCGCCCGCGCGCTGCTGACCAGCCCCCGGTTGCTGCTGCTGGACGAACCGCTGGCGGCACTGGACGCCCGGCGCAAGAGTGAAATCCTGCCGTACCTGGAACGTCTGCACGACGAGCTGGAGATTCCGATGCTGTATGTCAGCCACTCACAGGACGAAGTGGCGCGGCTGGCGGACCATCTGGTGCTGCTCAGTGACGGCAAGGTGCTGGCCAGCGGGCCCATCGGTGAAACCCTGGCGCGACTCGATCTGCCGCTGGCCATGGGCGACGACGCGGGGGTGGTCATCGAAGGGATCGTCAGCGCCTATGACGCCGACTACCAGTTGCTGACCGTGCGCCTGCCCCGCAGTGAGCTGACGATTCGTGTCGCGCATTCGCCGCTGCAACCGGGCAAACCGCTGCGCCTCAAGGTCCAGGCACGGGACGTGAGCCTCAGCCTGCAGCCAGACGAACACAGCAGCATCCTCAACCGTCTGCCGGTCACGGTCGTCAGCGAAATTCCGGCGGACAACGCCGCCCACGTGCTGGTGCGCATGGACGCCGGCGGCACGCCCCTGTTGGCGCGCATCACCCGCTTTTCCCGGGATCAATTGCACCTGCAGCCCGGCCAGCGATTGTGGGCGCAGATCAAATCGGTGGCGCTGCTGGCCTGATCCTGCGACACGCGATGACGGCGTCCGGTTAAATTCTCGGCACCACTGCAAGCGGCGGCGGTCAATCAAAGGACCAGCCTTGAGGACGCCCCGTCATGCCCGATTCCGATGTCATCGCCAATCTCCCGAAGGACTTGCACTACGTCGATGACAGCCAGCCCGGTTTCAGTCGCAAGGTCCTGCGGGGCAAAGTCGTTTATTTCGATAAGGCCGGCGAGCGCATTCGCGACGAAGCCGTGATCAAGCGCATCAACCTGCTGGTTATCCCGCCCGCCTACACCGACGTGTGGATTTGCGCCGACCCGCGCGGCCATTTGCAGGCCACCGGCCGTGATGCCAAAGGCCGCAAGCAATACCGCTACCATCCCCGCTGGCGCGAGATCCGCGACGAGAACAAATACTCGCGGATGATCGCCTTCGGTATTGCTCTGCCCAAAGTGCGCAAGAAACTGGAAGCGCAACTGGCGCTTCCGGGCATAGGCCGCGAAAAAGTCATGGCGACCGTGGTCTCGCTGCTCGATGCCACATTGATCCGGATCGGCAACACGCAGTACGCGCGCGACAACCGGTCCTACGGACTGACCACGCTGCGCAATAAGCACGTGGACGTCAAAGGCAGCGAGATCCTCTTCGAGTTTCGGGGCAAGAGCGGCGTCGAGCATCAGATCAGCGTCAAGGACCGGCGCCTGGCCAGGATCATCAAGCGCTGTATGGAGCTGCCCGGCCAGAACCTGTTCCAGTACCTGGACGATGACGGCCAGCGGCACACCGTGTCGTCTTCGGACATCAACAACTATCTGCACGAACTCACCGGCGCCGACTTCACCGCCAAGGATTACCGCACCTGGGCCGGCAGCGCACTGGCGTTGTCAACGCTCAGCAAGCTGGACTGGCAGCCTGCCGCCGATGCCAAAAAGCACATTGTGAGCATGATCAAGGCGGTCTCGCAGCAACTGGGCAATACGCCCGCGGTGTGCCGCAAATGCTACATCCACCCGGCCGTACTGGAAGGGTTTCTCGTGGGGGACCTGCATAAGCTGCCGCCCTCGCGACAACGCAAAGGCCTGCGCATGGAAGAGGTCGCACTGGCGAACTTCCTCAAAGGCCTGCAAGCGCAGCTCGAAAGCCAGGCGAGCTAGACACACTGACCGAGCCCCGCAGGCTCGGCCTGTCCACTCTCAATACAGGAAGACCTGACATGGCCCAAGACAAGCACGACCAACGCGGCATCAACCTCAACGACCCGGACGCGCGCCCTTCGGACGCCGCTGATCACGAAGACCGGGTTGATGAGATGCGCGAGGAAAAATCCGTCACCGGCGGCGAGCACGATGACCAGGGCCACACCCCGAAAGTACCCGGCGCGAACTGATCCGTTCGCCACCTTGATGCCCCCATAAGGCTGGACAATGACTTCAAAGCTTCCCTCCTCCACTCCCGCCCACGCGTCCTCTTCTTCACCGCAGCCCGGTGAGTCCGTTCACAGCGGGTTCGTCAGGGTGCGGGGCGCCCGTGAACACAACCTCAAGGACGTGGATGTCGACATTCCGCGAGATGCCTTGGTGGTGTTCACCGGGGTGTCCGGCTCGGGCAAGTCCTCGCTGGCCTTCTCCACGGTGTATGCCGAGGCCCAGCGGCGTTACTTCGAGTCGGTGGCCCCTTACGCCCGGCGCCTGATCGATCAAGTGGGCGTTCCGGACGTCGATTCGATTGACGGCCTGCCACCCGCCGTCGCCCTGCAGCAGCAACGCGGGACGCCCAGTACTCGCTCGTCAGTGGGCAGCGTCACCACGCTCTCCAGCCTGATTCGCATGCTCTACTCCCGCGCCGGCCATTACCCGGCCGGCCAGCCGATGCTCTACGCCGAGGACTTTTCGCCGAACCTGCCACAAGGCGCGTGCCCGGAATGCCACGGCCTGGGCCGGGTCTATGAAGTCACGGAACAGCTGATGGTGCCGGACGACTCGCTGACGATCCGCGAGCGTGCGATTGCCTCGTGGCCGCCCGCGTGGCAGGGCCAGAATCAGCGGGACATCCTGGTGACCCTGGGTTATGACGTGGACATCCCGTGGCGCGATCTGCCAAAAAAAGACCGCGACTGGATTCTGTTCACCGAAGAGTCCCCCACCGTGCCGGTCTACGGCGGGCTTTCACCCGCAGAGACCAAAATCGCCCTCAAGCGCAAACTCGAGCCGAGCTACCAAGGCACCTTTACCGGCGCCCGGCGCTACGTGTTGCACACCTTCACGCATTCGCAAAGCGCACTGATGAAAAAGCGCGTGTCGCAGTTCATGCGCGGCAGCCCCTGCCCGCTGTGTGATGGCAAACGCCTCAAGCGTGAAGCCCTGTCGGTGACCTTCGCCGGCCTGGACATCGGCGAGCTGCAGCAAATGCCGTTGCTGGCCCTGGCGGAAGTGTTGCGACCGGTGGCAGCAGGCACCTTTTCAGCGGAGGCCGAATCAGACAGCGGCACGCTGGACGCCGCCCAACGGGACAAGGCACGCAAGCAGCGCGTCAAAGCCGGTGGTTCGGCCCACGACGCCGCGCCGGATGTGCGCCCCACTCCTAATCTGTCCATCGAAAAGCGTCTGGCCGCGCAACGCATCGCCCAGGACTTGCTCGCGCGGGTCAGCACATTGACCGACCTGGGGCTGGGCTACCTTTCCCTTGATCGCAGTACGCCAACGTTGTCGTCCGGCGAATTGCAGCGCCTGCGCCTGGCCACACAATTGGGGTCGCAGCTGTTTGGGGTGATCTACGTGCTGGACGAGCCCTCGGCGGGCCTGCACCCGGCGGACAGTGAAGCGCTGTTCAACGCCCTGCAACAACTCAAGGCTGCGGGCAACTCGCTGTTTATCGTGGAGCATGACGTGGAAACCATGCGCCGGGCCGACTGGCTGATCGATGTCGGCCCTGCCGCCGGCGAGCATGGTGGGCGCGTGCTGTACAGCGGGCCGCCAGCCGGTCTGGCCGATGTCGAGGAATCGCAGACCCGGGCGTACCTGTTCGCCGGGCCCGTCGCCAAGCCGGACGACCGGCGCACCGCCACCGGCTGGCTGAAGCTTGAAGGCATCACCCGCAACAACCTGAACAAGCTGAACGCCGAGTTTCCTTTGGGTTGCTTTACCGCAGTCACCGGGGTGTCCGGCTCGGGCAAATCGAGCCTGGTCAGCCAGGCCCTGCTTGAACTGGTGGGCGCCGCCTTGGGCAAGCCTGCCGCAGCGAGCGAACAGGAAGAGCCCAGCCTGGAAGACGATGCGCCGCAGGTCACCGATGGCCGGATTGCCAGCGGACTGGAATCCATCACGCGTCTGGTGCAAGTGGACCAGAAGCCCATTGGCCGCACGCCGCGCTCCAATCTGGCGACCTACACCGGGCTGTTCGACAACGTGCGCAAGCTGTTCGCCGCCACGCCCGAAGCCAAAGCCCGTCACTATGACGCCGGACAGTTTTCATTCAACGTCGCCAAAGGGCGCTGCCCGGTGTGCGAGGGCGAAGGTTTCGTCAGCGTCGAGTTGTTGTTCATGCCGAGCGTTTACGCGCCCTGCCCGACCTGCCACGGCGCCCGCTACAACCCTGAAACCCTGGCCATCCAGTGGCAGGGCCTCAGCATCGCGCAAGTGCTGCAACTGACGGTTGAGGAAGCGGTTGACGTGTTCGCCGAACAGCCCGGCGTCGCGCGGTCGTTAGCCGTGCTGCGCGACATCGGGCTGGGCTATCTGCGCCTGGGCCAGCCCGCGACCGAACTGTCCGGTGGCGAAGCACAACGGATCAAACTGGCCACCGAACTGCAGCGCGCCCAGCGCGGCGCCACGTTGTACGTCCTGGACGAGCCCACCACCGGGCTGCACCCCCGCGACGTCGACCGCTTGCTGCTGCAACTGAACGCGCTGGTAGACGGTGGGCATACGGTGGTGGTGGTCGAGCACGAAATGCGCGTCGTGGCCCAGAGCGACTGGGTCATCGACATCGGGCCCGGTGCGGGTGACAAAGGCGGCAGAATCGTTGCCAGTGGCACGCCAGAGAAAGTGGTCAAGGCGTCGGCCAGCCGCACTGCACCGTTCCTCAAGAACGCCCTGCACGGAAAGTGACGCTTAGGCCTGGCTTGGAACCTGAACCTGCACGGCGGAGATGCCCAGCAACTCCGCCTGACGCAGAATCTCGTCCGGGGTCGCGTCGGCATTAGGCATGTTCAGACTGTTTTCGGAGTCGCCAAAGTGCAGCTGGATCAGGTGCAGCGCGGCGTCATGGGGAGAAAGGTGTTGATCAGCGAGCGCAAAGGCGTGGCTGCGGGGATTGTGCTCGAACAGATAGTCGACGGTGTAAAGAGGCATGCTGAACTCCCGAGGTGCGCAGTTTGGACACCTGTATCCTGACTGTCCGGTCAGGTAAAGGTTCCCGCTGCATCAAGGAGTACGGCTGGGCTTCCTGGTCAGGCCGCAACCAGATCCGTTGTTCTGCCTTTGGGCAGTGGATCGCGTCGCAGGTAACGCAACCAGCTGGCGAATGCCTGCTGCTGACGAAGATGCGCTTCGTGCCAGTCTGCGCTGCCGACCTGGCTCAGGCCGATCTCCATCATGGCGGTGGTAGCCCTGTTGAGTTCGCAGAGAAGCCGTTGGCTGTCTTGAGGATGAATTTCAATGGGTTGCATTGGGATGTCTCGAATGACTGGACACTACACAGACCCGTCAAATCGGGATTAGATTCCGGAGGTAGTGCTGGCACTGACGAGCGGTAGCACAAGATGACTGTCGAAAGGAAGCTTAGGGGGCGCCTGCTAACGCGTTGATGCGTCGCAAAATGTATCGTTTCCCTGCTTGAGTCGCTTCAAATACCCAGAAACGACTCAGGCGCTCCGGATTGCTCCGTAAGTGCCTGACTTATTTGGTGCCCCGAGCCGGAGTCGAACCGGCACATCCTTTCAGACTACGGATTTTAAGTCCGCAGACAAGCCCTTGTAATTTAACGACTTATACCGCTAATCGTTCCGCAATCTTTGTTTTTTGTCTTGTCCGTATCCCTTTGTTTTCAAGGGGGGCAGGTTATTTTTGCGGCAAGATTTCAACCCCTCCCCTGGCGTCCTGCCCACCGACACAAAATCCAAATCCAAATCAGTTATGCCCCGATGGGAGATAGAAGACAGTGTTCAGAGAGGAGCCGATGAACTTGCACCATTGGTGTCGAATTTCTATAACTTAAATTTGAGTAACGTCGTGTTTAAATTGTTTGCCAGCAGTGCCAATGACTGGCTGGCGCTGCTTGTCTGGTCGGCGCGAACAGCGGACTGGACTGACAGATCTCGGATACGCACCAAGTTGCGGTCAACTTCCCGAGCGACCTGAGATTGCTCTTCAGAGGCACTGGCGATAACCATATTTCGTTCGTCAATGACCGTGACTGAGCTCGCTATGAGGGTGAGTGCATCATTGGCCGACTGAGCTTGGCCCTTAGTGCGCTGCGCTTGGTCAGTGCTTACTGCAAGCGCCGATACTGTGCTGCTCGTCCCGGCCTGGATAAGACCAATCATCGCTTCAATTTCCCGTGTAGATTCACTGGTGCGGTGGGCAAGGGCGCGCACCTCATCAGCGACCACCGCAAAACCTCGGCCTGCATCGCCTGCACGTGCAGCCTCAATCGCGGCATTGAGTGCCAACAGGTTGGTTTGCTCCGACACTGAGCGAATCACCTCCAGTACCTTGCTAATTTCTACCGTTCGGGTAGCAAGGATCTGCGCCTGTTCCGAGGCAGTAAGCACGTTTTGCGTCAGCTCAATGATGGAACTGACTGTCTCGTTCAGCTCCGCTTGGCCTTGCAGCGCGGTGCGGGATGAACGCTTGGATTCTTCCGATGTGGAGACGGCGTTACGCGCCACTTCTTCGATGGCCTGACTCATCTCGGTGACGGCTGTGGCGGCCATTTCGATTTCGCTGTTCTGTGCCTGCAAGTCCACGTTGCTGCTGAGCATCAGTGCATTCATTTCCTCAGCGGCCGACGATAGCTGACTGGCAGCGTCACCCACCTGATTAAGCGTCGAACGCAGATTCTCTCGCATGCGAGCCATCGACTGGAGCAGTAAGGCCGGCTCGTCAATGCCGGCAGCATTAGATTCACTCTCTCTCAAATCGCCGGCCGCAACGCGTTCCGACGCCCTGAGTGCGTCATTGATGGGGCCTGCCAGGCTCCTGGTCAACCGCCAGGCCATTATCAACGTCGTGAATATCGCCAAAACGATTACTAAGGCCGTGATCAGCTTCGCGCTGGCAAATTCATTAGATGCGACCGCGCTGGATTGGGCTTCAGAATCATTATTTAATTTTTCGAGCTTGCCCAATAATTCCGACATCCCGTCCGCAACTGACGGCAATGTGTCCCAGGCGATCTGCCGCGCCTGTTCCCCTTCAGCGCTCTTCGCCAGATTGAACATTCGATCGGACTGATCGGCATAGGTTTTGTAAGTTGCCTTCAGATCAGCAATCAGTGAGCGCTCGTCATCACTTGTAATAAGCGGCGTGTAGGCCACAATTGCGTCATTAAACGCGTCTTCCTTTTTCACAAGCTCGCTATGGGCCAAGTCGATTTGGCTGCTATCTTTGGCGGTGAGCAGCTTCATTACCCCATAGCGGGTATTGGCAAATGCCAAGGCGATGTCATCACCTAGTGCGATGCCTGGCAGCGAGTCATTCTCGATCTCAAGCCCTTTTTCTCGAATAGTGCTCATCTGATGAAGACTGAAGGCTCCCAGACCCAAGACCATTAGGATCATGAAGGCGAAGCAGGCTAATGTTCGGTTAGAGATTTTCAACGATCGTAGGGCCATGCAAACACCTGGTCATTTGGAGGACATCGAAGAATGCCTATGCCAATGCTTTTGTATCGCCCTAGCAACGGTAATAATGAGGGGCAAATCTTAAATAAGCGTACTGTCAGGAAAACACCTTCTTCGGCGCGTAGGGATCTTGGACACCGCTGTCGAAGTAGTGTAACGCTGATAAATTTTTACTCTCGTGGTTTGATCGATTAAGTATGACGGTGCTGATGTCAATCCCGGGCGGTAAGGGCGAGATAATTCCGAATGCGTTGCTCCCTGTAGAGTAGGTCAATGAATACGGGGTTTAGGTTCCGGCGCCCTTTATCGTGCCCATCGCCAACTGGTCAGGCGAAACGGTGCAGTTAGCCAATCAGCCGCTGCGCACCGTCACCTCCTACCCGAAAGGCGGCGCGTTCTCAGTGGTCGGCCCGGTCATTGCGCCAGCCACTCACCAGGGCAGCGACCGCATCAACGATCCAATGGAGCCGCTGCCGACTGTGACATGCGCCAACCGCGGCGAACTCACGCTGATCAGCCCTGTGATGATCACCGCGGCCCACGGCGAAGGAAAGCCTGGCGGCGTACAACGCTGGGGGGGACGGCAGTAGGTCGGCGGCAGATCCAGTTGGGACTGTCACGGCAAGCCGCGCTGAAGGTGAGGTCTACCAAGCTGATTATCACCGTCGACGGCGCCGCGATGACGGCAGCGATCCTGAGGAAGCGATTTGATGACGCCAGGAAGGCAGCGAATGTGCCGAAGGCTGAATTTCAGATGAGGCATTTGCGTGCGAAGGCGGGCACGGACAAAGCGGAAAGCAGCGGGGATATCTTGCAGGCGAAGGATCAGTTAGGTCACACCACGGTGGCGATGACCGAGCATTACATCCGAAGAAGGAGAGGGAAAAAGGTCACTTCAACGAAGTGAATTGCGGCAAAATTTTATAATTGCGGCAATACTGAAATAAATCAGGCGCTTAGGGATCATTCCTAAGCGCCTGATTTGTATGGTGCCCCGAGCCGGAGTCGAACCGGCACATCCTTTCGGACGACGGATTTTAAGTCCGGTGTGTCTACCAATTTCACCATCAGGGCGGTAGCACGCTTGCGCGCTGCGGCGTCTATGAACACAAAGCGCCTGCGCGGCAAGAGGGTGGGAATATATACATCCCTTTGCGGTGGCGCAAGGGTGGCGGTGAGCTAAATGACTCCAGGCCTTGTCGCAGACGGCAAATAAAAAGTGCCGTAAATCAGTGATCTACGACATGCCCCGCGCAGCCTCAACGGTTCTCAATCTCTGGCATGACCGTACGATGCGCTTTGCGCGGCAACCTGCTCGCTCTCAACCCGTGTATGCCACACGCTCAACGCTGTTCCCCGTTGCGGACACCGGCAAATTTACTCGGCAAGCTGAATGAGTCATGAGCAAATTCCGCCCTGTATCAACACGTCCAGTGGGTACATAGACAGGCAGACAGGGCTATATCTCGAAAAGATTCCTTGGTAGACCAGCTCGGGCGGCAAAGCTAGCCTTCCAATCTGTAGCGCTCAGAATCAGTGGATTCAAGAATTAGGACCCTCGTTAAGGAAATCAAAATGCTACAGGACGACCGAAAATTTCTTGAGCTTGAAAAGCTGCAGATTGAGACCAGGAAATTGGTTTCCGAGACTCGTAAGCTGCTAGCTGAGGAAAGGAAACTAAGAAGCGAGGCCTTTTGGTATCCATTCCTGGTGGGGGCTGGTCTGATCACTGCTGCAAGCGCAATCATTAACCTGCTGTCCGATGCTTGAGTCATTGGCGACGCAAGATGCGTTACACGCAAAATCTTGAATTTTTTTGCCGGCAGACTCACATTACTCAGCAGCTATCCAAAGATCCGACGAGACATTTCAATGAACAATGCACGCAATAGCAACAACACACCTAGAGCCCTGAGTCGTGAGATAGCGGATCTGGACGCCCAGATGAATGCAAAGCTCTCATTTGCATCACGCGTGGGGTTGTTGCCCTTCGCCGTCGGCGCAGCATCTGCACTGGCTACCTTGCTGGTGTTCAAGTTCGTCATCCATCTTTGAGCAGCGCTGGTGAAAATTCTATGGTACGAGCGCAGCAGTACACCAGTCGCTAACTTAGGAACATGAAGCTAGCTGCGGAAGTGACTTGAACTGAAGCGGAAGTAATTGCTTAATCCAAGACATAAGAAAAAGCCCCTAAGACGTTGATCTTAGGGGCTTTTAAAGTGGAGGCCGAGGTCGGAATCGAACCGGCGTAAGTGGATTTGCAATCCACGGCATAACCATTTTGCTACTCGGCCTCAAACATTCAGGGTTCCAACCGCTAACACCAAATGCATTTTAAACTGGAGCGGGAAACGAGACTCGAACTCGCGACCCCGACCTTGGCAAGGTCGTGCTCTACCAACTGAGCTATTCCCGCTTCTTGGTGGCCGCCATTCTATAGATTCAAATGACGGCGTCAACCCTTTGATTCAAAAACTTATTTCTCTTCCGTCGTGGGACGCAGATGAGGCCAGGCGGCGCGCAAATATTGCACCATCGACCACAATGTCAGTCCGGCGGCGATCATCAGCAGCACGTAACCCAGCACCACCCAGAAGGTGAACGCGGGGGCGTTGGCGAGCAAGATGATGAGCGCGACCATCTGCGCAGCCGTTTTCCATTTGCCCAGGTTGGACACGGCCACCTGAGCACGCGCCCCCAGTTCGGCCATCCATTCGCGCAATGCAGAGATCACGATCTCGCGGCCGATGATGACAGCAGCAGGCAACGTCAGCCAGAAGTTGGCGTGGGCCTGGACCAGCAGCACCAATGCCACCGCCACCATCAATTTGTCTGCCACCGGATCGAGGAACGCACCGAACGGCGTGCTCTGCTCCAGGCGTCGGGCCAGATAGCCATCCAGCCAGTCCGTTGCAGCGGCCAAAGCAAAGACCGAACTGGCCGCCATGTAGCTCCAGTGATAGGGCAAATAAAACAACAGAATGAAGATCGGAATCAGCAGGACACGTAAAACGGTGATCAGATTAGGGATATTCATCGGCACAACTGGCTACGAGGTGAGCGGGCAGTCTACTCGCTGTGCAGGTTCGCATAAATCGACTCTGCGAGCTTTTTACTGATTCCGGGTGCTTTTGCTATTTCTTCGATGCTGGCGCGGGCCAATTCCTGCAAGCCGCCGAAATGCTTCAGCAGATCACGTCGACGTGTCGGGCCTACCCCTGCGACACCTTCCAGCGTCGAGGTGCGGCGGGTCTTGCCACGTCGTGCACGGTGTCCGGTAATGGCGAATCGGTGCGCCTCGTCGCGGATCTGCTGAATCAAATGCAGTGCCGGCGAGTCCCCTTTCAGCGTGAACTCATGGGCCGCGTCGTTCAGGTAGAGGGTTTCAAAACCTGCCTTGCGCGTGGCGCCCTTGGCAATACCCAGCAAAATCAGGTCGGGTACGGCCAGCTCGTTCATCACATCGCGGGCCATGGACAACTGTCCCTTACCGCCGTCGACGATCAGGATGTCGGGCAACTTGCCCTCGCCGTCCTTGATCTTGCCGAAGCGACGCGTCAGCGCCTGGTGCATCGCGGCGTAATCGTCGCCGCCGGTGATGCCTTCGATGTTGTAGCGGCGATAATCGGCCTTGATCGGGCCTTCCGGTCCGAACACCACGCACGACGCCACAGTGGCTTCACCGCTGGAATGGCTGATGTCATAGCATTCCAGGCGCAGAGGGATTTCGTCGAGCTTGAGCACCCCGGCCAACGCCTCGAAGCGCGCTGCCATGTGTTGCCGGTTGGCCAGCCGTGCGCCCAGTGCCTGTTCGGCATTGGTCACTGCCATTTGTTGCCAGCGTGCGCGGGTGCCGCGCACGCGGTGGCTGATGGTCAATTCGCGTCCGCGCGAGGTTTCAATCGCCTCGATCAGTGCCGGGAAGTCTTCGTTCAGCACATTGACGATGATTTCGCCCGGCAATTCGCGATCTGTGCCGCCCAGGAAATACTGCGCCAGGAACGCCGACATCACCTCGCCCACCTCTTCCTCAATACCGACCTGCGGGAAGAAGTTCTTGCTGCCCAGGACTCGTCCGCCACGCACGCTGATCAAGTGAACGCAGGCGCCGCCCGGGTTGACGAATGCGGCGACCACATCGACATCCCCGGTACCGCCGTCCATGTTCTGCTGGTCCTGCACACGACGCAGCAGACCAATCTGGTCCCGCAGCTCGGCGGCGTGTTCGAAATCCAGCGCCATGGCGGATTTCTCCATCAGCATGTTCAACTCGTCAGTCAGCGCATTGCTGCGGCCTTCGAGGAACATCACGGAGTGGCGCACGTCTTCGGCGTAAGTCTCGGTCTCGACCAGTCCCACGCAGGGCGCCTTGCAGCGCTTGATCTGATATTGCAGGCACGGCCGGGTGCGGTTCTTGTAAAAGCTGTCCTCGCACTGCCGCACCAGAAAAGTCTTCTGCATCAGGCTCAGGCTTTCGCGAATCGCACCTGCGCTCGGATACGGGCCGAAATAACGGCCCTTGCCCTTCTTCGCCCCGCGATGAATGCTCAGGCGCGGGAAAGGCCCGTCCGACAAATACACATAGGGGTAGGACTTGTCGTCACGCAGCAGGATGTTGTACGGCGGACGCGACTCCTTGATCAGCGTCTGCTCCAGCAGCAACGCCTCGGTTTCGTTGGCGGTGATGGTGGTTTCGATCTGCGCGATGCGGGCGACCAGCGCACCGGTCTTGGGCGCATGGCCGGTCTTGCGGAAATAGCTGGCAAGACGCTTTTTCAGGTTTTTGGCTTTGCCGACATACAGCAGACGAGCATCGGCATCGAACATCCGGTAAACACCCGGACGACCGCTGCACGTGGAAAGAAAAGCACTGGGATCGAACAATTGAGTCATTTCAGGCGCTGGCATCCACCATGCCGTGACGGACAGCCAACAAAGCGAGTTCGACATCACTGCCGATCGAAAGCTTTTCAAAGATGCGGTAACGGTAGGTATTCACGGTTTTAGGGGAAAGGCACAACTTGTCGGAGATGGTCTGCACTTTCTGGCAGCCGACAATCATGAGCGCAATCTGGATTTCACGCTCTGACAATAAGTCGAACGGCGAGTTGTTGGTTTGCGGCTGGAACGACTTGAGCGCGAGCTGCTGGGCAATCTGCGGACTGATGTACCGTTGCCCGGCGAACACCAGACGAATGGCCTGGACCATTTCAGTCAACCCGGCCCCCTTGGTCATGTAGCCGGCGGCACCGGCCTGCAGCAGCCGAGTGGGGAAAGGATCTTCCTCACAGACCGTCACTGCCACCACCTTGATCTCAGGGTGGCTGCGGAGCATTTTGCGCGTGGCCTCAAGGCCGCCGATGCCTGGCATCTTGACGTCCATGAGCACCACGTCGGGCTTGAGCTCCCGGGCCTTTTTCAAGGATTCTTCACCGGAGTCAGCTTGTCCCACGACCTGCAGACCGTCAATGTCGGCCAGCATCCGTGTGATACCTGTCCGAACCAGATCGTGGTCATCGACAACCAGCACCCTAATCAAGCAGACACCTCACGAACGATATGACGACAGGCCGTCACTGTAGCAAAAAAAGGCGATCGAGACCTTTGATGCCAAGCCCGAGCTGACGCAGTAAAAAGGTTAATACTCCCAATAACCTACCATCATCGACGACATCTTTTGTAAAAAACTTGAGCTGACTGCATTGGCCAGTGCGCTGCCATCATTCCTCCGTCACCGGCTTTTTCTGCACCCCGTAAGGCGCCGAAAACTCCGCCAACGTTGTCGTCAGGCGCCGTATTGCATCTTGATCCTCTTTTTCCAAAGACCGATAACTGCCCAAAACCCACTCCTCGACCTGGCTGAGGCGGTCAAGAGAGACAGGCGTGCGTTGCCCTGTCAGAACGTACAACACGTCTACCCCCTTGCGTGCGACGGCGGCCAAATAGTCGGCCTTGGGGGCCCGACTGCCGCTCTCATATTTCCCCTGAGCGTTGGCCTCAACTCCTCCAATTTCACCGAAAGCCCTCTGGGAAAGCCCCAGTCGCTCCCTTTCTTCCCTAAGTCGAACGCCGATTCCACTCATTTGAATATATAGCCCTGTTGACTCCATCCTTACGAATGGTAGAATCCAGATAAAGTAAACTAACTTGAACGGTTTTGAACTATGCCCGGAACTCGTACTGCTGCACAAGCCAAGGCCTGGCTAGAAGAGCAAGGAAAATCAGTTCAAGAGTTTGCACGGGAAAACAATGTCGATCCGGCAACCACCTACCAGATTCTGTCCGGACGAAAGAAAGGGCGTCGCGGTGAAGCGCATCGCGTCGCCGTGCTGCTGGGGATGAAAATTGGCGTGATTCCGGGTGCTGACGTGAGTGATGTGGAACCGCCTTCCCAGTGACGGCGACCCGCAGCCGCGTCTTCATCACCGTTATTGATTTTTCCAATTGAATATCGGCCCGGGCCTGAAGTAAGCTCGGCCCACTCAACGGAGACTCACCATGTTGCATTCCACCCCTTCCCAGCTTTGCCGCACTGCCGACGCCCCGCGTTCGGCTGCGCTGAAAGCTGCCCGGGTTGCGAGTCAACAGAGCGTCTCCCGCGTGTCCTATTTTTATGGGTATTGGTTTAGCCACTGGCGCGCCTGATACCCATCCGGCGCCCACTACTCAGGGGACGCCAACCAGAGAATTCTCTACCCCCGGTCGGCTACCCGACCGGGGGTTTTGTTTTTTCAGCCCCTATAAAATCGACGATTGATCACTCAAAGACTTAAACGAGGAACACCCCTATGAACACTCAACGCTATTACCGCAACGACATCGATTTCGCCTGGCGATTTAGCGGGCTCCGTTCGGGACAACCAGCCGCCTCCGATCGGTCACTGACAGGTGGCAGCCCAACCCAGACACCCCGTCCGGTCCATTGTCGAACACCCCAGTAGGCCCGCGCGGGATACGCCCGCCGGCCAGGAAGCCAGAACATGAATTCGTCCGTTGCCACCAAGACCCTGCCAGACCACGCGTCCGCCCCCGTGACCCTGCTTGACAGCGTTCCCGGCCCAACGCGCTTGCCCAGTCCCTTGCAGCTCAAACAGCAGTTGCCACTGGATGCAGCGCTGAACCAACAAGTCGCAGCCCACCGCCAGTCCATTCGCGCGATCCTCAACGGTGAAGACTCCCGTCTGCTGGTGATCGTCGGTCCCTGCTCGATCCACGATCCGCAGTCGGCGCAGGAATACGCCCAGCGCCTGGCCGACCTGGCCATGTACGTCAGCGACCAGATGCTGCTGGTCATGCGCGCCTACGTTGAAAAGCCCCGGACCACGGTGGGCTGGAAGGGACTGGCCTACGATCCTCAACTGGACGGCAGTGACGACATGGCCGGTGGCCTGACGTTGTCTCGCCACCTGATGCGGGAAATGCTGCGACTGGGCCTGCCGGTCGCCACGGAGTTGCTGCAGCCCATGGCGTCAGGCTATTTCGATGACCTGCTGAGTTGGGTGGCGATTGGCGCGCGGACAACTGAGTCACAGATCCATCGCGAAATGGCTAGCGGCCTGCCCATGCCGGTGGGCTTCAAGAACGGCACCGACGGCGGCGTCGCGGTCGCCTGTGACGCCATCCGCTCTGCCGCCCATCCCCATCGTCATTTCGGGATGGACCCCCAGGGGCATACCGCCATCATCGAAAGCCGGGGCAATCCGCACACCCACATTGTCTTGCGCGGCGGTCACAGCGGCCCGAACTACGACGCCCAGAGCATCGCGCATGTCAACGCCAGCCTGCTGAAAAACCGCACCGCCGCCCGGATCATGGTGGACTGCAGTCACGCCAACAGCGGCAAAGACCCGCTGCGCCAACCAAGCGTGTTCAATGAGGTGCTCGAACAGCGCCTGACCGGCGACAGCAGCCTGATCGGCATGATGCTGGAAAGTCACCTGTTTGAAGGCTGCCAGCCCTTGAGCGCTTCGATGCGCTATGGCGTATCCGTCACAGACGGCTGCCTTGGCTGGGAGGCCACCGAGCAGTTATTGCGCAGGGCCGTGGACAAGCTGCGTTTCCGGTAACACCCGAAAGCAGGAAGCCGGCCGCGCAAGCGTGGCCGGCATGAATTCCCGGTGTCACCCAAGACTGAGCAGCACCCCGTTCATCAAGACGGCAGCCGTACGAAAAAGCGCCGCCGCCCTCAGGACACTGTCCGTTATCCGGTCATCTGGCGCGCCAGCCCCCGAGCCGTCGGGGCTTGCAGCGCATAGGGCGCGCGCCACCCTCTGTCCCGACGAATCGTCATCCTGTAAAACCCCGCCGTTTTCTATCGTCCGCCTGCCGGTATCGTCTGCAGCCCTCAAGCAGCCCGGACGCGTTTTCATGCACACGGAAGTGACCACCAAATACCCCATCCTGCTGGTTCATGGCCTGTTCGGCTTCGACCGCATCGGCTCATTCGACATGTTTCATGGCATTCAGCCGGCGCTGGAGAAAGCCGGTTGTCGCGTCCATGTCCCGGCGTTGTCCGCCGCCCACGACAATGAAACCCGCGGCGAGCAACTGCTGGAACAGATCCAGCGTTTCCTCAAGCGCACCGGCTACACCAGGGTCAACCTGTTTGGCCACAGCCAGGGGGCATTGACTGCCCGCTATGCCGCAGCCACACGGCCTGACCTCACCGCCTCCGTGACCTCCATCAGCGGCCCCAACCATGGCTCGGAAGTGGCCGACCGCCTGCGCGAGGCGTTTGAACCCGGCGCAGTGCCGGAACACGTCGCTGCCGCACTCACTCAAGGCTTTGCCCGGTTCCTGGGACTGCTCAGCGGCAACACCGGGCTACCACAGCAGCCGATCGCGGCGCTGGACGCATTGACCACCGCAGGCGTCAGCGCCTTCAACCTCAAGTACCCGCAAGGGTTGCCTGTGACGTGGGGTGAAAGCGGCCCGGAATGGGTCGACGGCGTCGGATATTACTCATGGAGTGGCTGCATCAGCGGCAACCTGCTCAGCGAAGGGCGCAACGGCTTTGATCCCCTGCACCTGGCATGTCGCAGTTACGCCCTGTTGTTCGAGCGGGAAAAGGAATTCAACGACGGACTGGTCGGACGCTTCAGCTCGCATCTGGGCCAGGTCATCCGTTCCGATTACCCCATGGATCATGTCGACACCATTAATCAGACGGCTGCGGTAGTGCGCACCAGCGTCGATCCCGTCGCGCTCTATATTGAGCACGCCGTCAGGCTCAGCCGTAAAGGCTTGTAGCGCCGCGAACCGACTGCCGACAAGCGAAACGGTCAGGAACTTTAGTGGTAAAAACCGTCCTTAGTCCGGTAGGCTCTTTCTTTTTCCACAGGAGTAATTTCAAATGGCTAAAGCCACTGCCCGCCACATTCTCGTTTCCGACGAAGCCAAATGTAACGAACTCAAAGCCCAGATCGAAGGCGGTGCTGATTTTGCAGAAGTAGCAAAAGCCAATTCCAGCTGCCCGTCCAGCCGTCAAGGCGGCGACCTGGGGTCTTTCGGTCCAGGACAGATGGTTAAGGAATTCGACACCGTCGTGTTCAGCGCGCCGGTCAACGTGGTTCAGGGCCCGGTCAAGACGCAATTCGGTTATCACTTGCTGGAAGTGACCAGTCGTCAGGACTGACACCGCGACACCGCCTGTCGAAAAACGGCCCGCTTCTGAAGCGGGCCGTTTTTGTTTCGATCAAGCGTCTGCAGTGCATAAGCAGAGGCGGCAAAGAAATTGCTTCCTTTTGGCGCATATCCCGTTGATCACGTCTTGCGGTTTGCCAGGCGCTGACGACACTATGACGGCGCCCAATTCCACACGTAGTATGCGGTTACAAGCCGCCTGGATAGTCCGCTGCCTCGGCGCTCCAGGTAACGAACAAGAACAGTGGGACCGGCGCCGTCGCCTGTCCGTGACCCTCAACCCTGATGCCTTGCTTCGCGCATCAGTCAGGATTTGTTTAATGCGTTTTGTTTTTTCATCGCTGATGGTTGCAACGCTGGCCCTTGTCTCGGGTTTTCAATCATTGTCCGCCGCCCCCCAACACGCCCTGACTGTCTACGGAGAAGCACCCCGCTACCCCGCCGGTTTCCAGCACTTCGATTACGTCAACGCCGACGCCCCGAAAGGCGGCAGCATGCGGCGCTCGGCGTTAGAAATCGGGCAGTTCGATCACATCATGCCGTACCTGGACAAAGGCACCGGTGTCTCACAGGTCAATGGCCTGCTTTATTCGCCGCTCGCCGTACGTTCGCTGGATGAGCCCTACACCGTCTACGGGCTGGTCGCCGAGAACATGGAGCGTGGCGCCGACGGCCTGTCGCTGCGGTTTTACCTGAATCCCAAGGCCCGTTTCGCCGACGGCACGCCGATCACCGCCGACGACGTGCGGTTCACTTACAACCTGCTGATGACCCAAGGCAGCCTGTCCTACCGCACCGAGTTCGAGGACGTAAAGGCGGTCGAGGTCGAATCACCCACTCAGGTCCGTTTCGACTTCAAAAGTAACCAGAGCCGCACCCTGCCCCTGGACCTCGCCTCGCTACCGGTCTTCCCCGAACACTGGTGGAGATCCCGGGACTTCGCCGATGCGGGCAATTTCGAGCCGCCCGTGGGCAGCGGACCGTACCGGATCGGCAAGGTCGACCCCGGACGCAGCATTACTTTCGAGCGCAACGCAGACTGGTGGGGCAAGGACTTGCCAGTCGCCCGGGGCCAGTACAATTTCGATCATTTCAGCGTCGAGTACTTTGGCGACATCGACGTTGCGCGCCAGGTCCTGCGCGGTGGCGGCTATGACTACAACCGTGAGTTCTCGGCCACCGGCTATTCCATCGGGTACGCCAGCGATGCCCTGACCGAAGGCCGTCTGCAGCGGGCTCATCTGGCGCGGGGCGCGGTGCAGAGCTCCCAGGGTTTCGTGTTCAACCTGGACCGCCAGAAATTCCAGGACCGGCGGGTGCGGCAGGCGTTGGACCTGCTCTGGGACTTCGAGTGGACCAACAAGCAGATGATGCGCAATGTCTACATCCGTCAGAGCAGCTATTTTTCCAACAGCGACCTGGCCGCCACGCAGTTGCCCACCGAAGCGGAGCTGAAGATCCTCGAGCCCCTGCGCGGGCAAATCCCGCCTGAAGTCTTCACCACCGTGTTCGAAACGCCGAAAACCGATGGCACCGGCTTTATTCGCGACAAGCAACTGCAAGCGCTGGGCTTGCTGGAAGAAGCCGGCTGGATGCCCAAGGGCGACCATCTGGTGAATGCCGCGGGCGAGGCACTGAGTTTTACCTTTCTCAACGCCCAGAACGGTCTGGAAAAAATCCTGCTGCCGTACAAACGCAACCTGGCGCAGATCGGCATCGATTTCGAGATCCGGCGTATCGATTCGGCGCAGTACCTGAACCGGGTCATGGCCCGGGACTACGACATGATCGTCACCGGCTACAACGTCTCGACCTCCCCCGGCGTCGAGCTGTACAACAGTTTCGGCTCCCGGGTCGCCAAGGACCCGGGCTCCAGCAACTACATGGTGCTGCAGGATCCCGCCGTCGATGCGCTGATCAACGGCCTGGCCACGGCGGACAACAAACCGACGATGGTCGACTACGCCCATGCCCTGGACCGGGTCATGCAGTGGGGCTACTACTGGATTCCCAACTACTACCCGCCGGGCTCGTCCACGGTCTGGTGGAACCGCTTCGGCATCCCGAAAGTACAGGCCAGCAACAGTGAAGCCATCGAGACCTGGTGGGAAATCAGCCCGCAGGCCCTGACCAACGAGCAGTTCGCCCGGCAACGCGGCGCCTCGGCCATCCCCACGGAGGTGAAGTGATGCTCGGCTACCTGCTGCGGCGCCTGTTGCTGATCATCCCGACGTTGTTTGCCATTCTGCTGGTGAACTTCTTTATCGTGCAGGCCGCCCCCGGTGGCCCAGTGGAACAGGCCATCGCCAAGCTGCAAGGGGTCGCGGGCGGCTCCATCGGCGCCGGTCACACCGAGACCATGAACGCCGGGCAATCCCGGGCCAGCCGTGGCCTGGACCCCAAGCTCATTGAAGACATCAAACACCAGTACGGCTTCGACAAGCCGCTGCATGAACGTCTGTGGCTGATGGTCAGCAGTTACGCACGGCTGGATTTCGGCAACAGCTTCTTTCGCGGGGCCAAGGTCACCGACCTGATTCTGCAAAAGATGCCGGTGTCGATCTCCCTAGGGCTGTGGGCCACGCTGATCACCTACCTGGTGTCGATCCCCCTGGGGATTCGCAAGGCGGTCCGGCACGGCAGCCATTTCGACATCTGGACCAGCACCGCCATCATCATCGGCTACGCGATGCCGGCGTTTCTGTTCGCCATGTTGCTGGTGGTGATGTTTGCCGGCGGCACGTCCCTGAACTGGTTCCCAGTGCGGGGGCTGGTGTCGGAAAACTTCGATCAACTGACTACGCTGGGCAAGATCGCCGACTATTTCTGGCACCTGGTGCTGCCGGTCGCGTCGCTGGTGATCGGCGGTTTTGCCACGCTGACGATCCTGACCAAGAACTCCTTCCTCAATGAGGTCACCCGCCAGTACGTAGTCACTGCCCGGGCCAAGGGCCTGAGTGAACGCCGCGTCCTCTATGGCCACGTGTTTCGCAACGCCATGCTGCTGGTGGTCGCCGGGATTCCCCAGGCGTTCATCAGCGTGTTCTTCGCCGGTTCGCTGTTGATCGAGGTGATTTTCTCCCTCGACGGGCTGGGCCGCATGAGCTACGAAGCGGCGGTTGCTCGGGATTACCCGGTGGTGTTCGGCTCGCTGTTCATCTTCACGCTGTTCGGCCTGGTGATCAAACTGGTGGGCGATATCTGCTACACGCTGGTGGACCCCCGAATCGACTTCAGCGCGAGGAATGCCTGATGCGCAGACTGTCTCCGGTGGCGCGCCGGCGCTTCGAGCGTTTCCGCAACAACCGCCGCGGCTGGTGGTCGTTGTGGCTGTTTTGCGGCCTGTTTCTGATCAGCCTGGGCGGCGAGTTGATCGCCAACGACAAACCCCTGGTGCTCAGCTATCAGCACGACCTCTACTTCCCCGCGTTCAAGCGTTACACCGAGCAGGAATTTGGCGGTCAACTGCCGTTCCAGCCCGATTACCGCAGCGATTACGTGCAGAAGCTTATCCAGAAGGGCGACGGCTGGATGCTGTTCCCGCCGATTCCGTTCAGCGATGACACACCCAATTACGACCTCAACAAACCGGCGCCCACCCCGCCCTCCTCGGTCAACTGGCTGGGCACCGACGATCAGGCCCGGGACGTGCTGGCACGGGTGATCTTTGGCGCGCGGGTCTCGATTCTCTTCGCGCTGGCGTTGACCCTGATCAGCGCGCTGATCGGCATCGCGGCCGGCGCCCTGCAGGGCTATTACGGCGGCTGGGTAGACCTGATCGGTCAGCGGCTGCTGGAAGTCTGGTCCGGGTTGCCGGTGCTGTACCTGCTGATCATCCTGTCGGGCTTCGTCGAGCCCAATTTCTGGTGGCTGCTGGGAATCATGGCGCTGTTTTCCTGGCTGGCACTGGTGGACGTGGTCCGCGCCGAGTTCCTGCGCGGGCGCAATCTTGAGTACGTCAAGGCCGCACGCGCTTTGGGCCTGGGGGATCGCAAAGTGATCATGCGCCACATCCTGCCCAACGCCATGAACGCCACCCTGAGCTACCTGCCGTTCATCCTGACCGGCGCGATTTCGACCCTGACCGCCCTGGATTTTCTCGGTTTCGGCATGCCGGCCGGGAGTGCTTCGCTGGGCGAACTGATCGGCCAGGGCAAGCAGAACCTGCAGGCGCCGTGGCTGGGCCTGACGGCTTTCTTCACATTGGCGCTGATTCTGTCGCTGCTGGTTTTCATAGGCGAGGCGCTGCGTGATGCCTTCGACCCGAGGTCCTGACATGTCTGAGCACCTGATCGAAATACGCGACCTGACGGTGTCCTTCAGCGGCAATACGGTGGTCAAAAACCTGAGCCTGGACATCCCGGCCGGTGAATGCCTGGCGCTGGTGGGCGAATCGGGCTCGGGCAAGTCGGTGACGGCGCACTCGATCCTGCAACTGCTGCCCCAGGCGGGCACGGTCAGCACCGGCAGCATCCGTTATCGCGGGCAAGAGCTGCTGGGGGCCAACGGCAAGGTGCTGCGCGAGATTCGCGGCAACCAGATCGCGATGATCTTCCAGGAGCCGATGACCTCGCTCAACCCGCTGCACACGGTGTCCCGGCAGATCGGCGAAACCCTGTTGCTGCACAAGGGCATGACCGGTCGCGCGGCGCAGAAACGCATCCTGGAGCTGCTCGAGCTGGTGGGCATCCAGCACGCGAAGAAGCGGCTCAAGGCCTATCCGCACCAGCTTTCCGGTGGTCAGCGGCAGCGGGTGATGATTGCCATGGCGCTGGCCTGCGAGCCTGAACTGCTGATTGCCGACGAGCCCACCACTGCCCTCGACGTCACGGTCCAGCGCAAGATCCTGCTGCTGCTCAAGGCACTGCAACAACGGCTGAACATGTCGTTGTTGCTGATCAGCCATGACTTGAATCTGGTCCACAGCATCGCCCAGCGGGTGTGCGTGATGCGCGGCGGCGAGATCGTCGAGCAGGCCGATTGCCGCACGCTGTTCAGTCAGCCGCAGCACCCTTATAGCCGGCTGTTGCTGGACGCCGAGCCCGCCGGTGAACCCCTGCCCCGCGACACCCGGGAAAAGGTGCTGGAAGTCGACAACCTGCGGGTGTGGTTTTCCCTGGGCGGCGGGATTTTCGGTCGGCATCGGGAGTACATCAAGGCGGTGGATGACATCAGCCTGAGCATCGAACGCGGCAAAACCCTGGGCATCGTGGGCGAATCCGGTTCAGGCAAATCGACACTTGGTCAGGCAATCCTGCGCTTGCTGGAATCGCGTGGCAGTATCCGTTTCAACGGTCAGTCGCTGGACACCCTCACCCAGAAGCAGATGCGCCCTTGGCGCAAGCAGATGCAGGTGGTCTTTCAAGACCCCTATGGCAGCCTGAGCCCGCGGATGTCCGTGGCGCAAATCATCAGCGAAGGGCTGGAAGTGCACAGCGAACTGGACAACGTCTGCTGTGAAAACGAAGTCATTCGTGTACTGGAAGAAGTCGGGATCGACCCGCTGAGTCGGCACCGTTACCCCCACGAGTTTTCTGGCGGTCAGCGACAACGTATCGCGATCGCCCGTGCGCTGGTGCTCAAACCTGCCCTGATATTGCTGGATGAACCGACGTCTGCACTGGACCGTACCGTGCAGAAGCAGGTCGTGGCGCTCTTGCGCCAGTTGCAGGAAAAGCATGGCTTGACGTACCTGTTCATCAGCCACGATCTGGCGGTGGTCAAGGCCCTGGCCCATGACGTGATCGTGGTCAAGGATGGCAAGGTCGTCGAGCGCGGCGCCAGCCATGATGTGTTCGATGCGCCGCAACACCCCTACACCCGCGAGTTGCTGGCAGCGGCGCATCCTGGCTTCAATTGAATCAACACCCGTAATCTGACCGGCCAGCTGCCGAAAAAGCGATGACGGACACGGCATGAACGACAGCAATAGCCTCAAGGATTACCACCGCGTCAGGCGCCTGGCGATCCGTTCGTTGTTCGAGATCATCGAGCAGTCCAGTGAAGGCACGGTCATCGTCGACAAGGATGCGCGGATCGTCTGGATCAACGAGCGCTATGCCAGGCGCTTTGGCCTGGAAGACGCCAGCCGCGCCGTCGGCCAGCCATGTGAAACCGTCATTCCCGGCAGTCTGCTGCGCCAGGTCGCCTGTGATGGCCAACCCATTTTGCTGGACATGATGGACACCGCCAAAGACCCGATGGTGGTGATGCGCCTGCCCATTCACGACGACATCGGCGGGGTCATCGGCGCCATCGGCTTCGCCCTGTTCGATGAACTCAATGCCATGTCGCCGCTGCTCAAGCGCTACCTGAGCCTGCAGCAGGAACTGGCCTCGACCCGTTCGCTACTGCGGGCGCGACAGGCCAGCTACAGCTTTTCGCACTTCATTGGCACCTGCGCACCGAGCCTTGAGGTCAAGCGCCGGGCACGGCGCAGTGCCAGTGCCGACTCGCCTGTGTTGCTGCTGGGTGAGACCGGAACCGGCAAGGAGCTGCTGGCCCACGCCATTCACAACGCATCGCCCCGTGCCGGCAAACCCTTTGTCAGTATCAACAGCGCGGCCATTCCCCAAGCGCTGCTGGAGGCCGAGTTTTTCGGCACCGCCCCCAGCGCCTTCACCGCTGAGCGCAAGGGCCGTCACGGCGAATTCCACGTGGCCGAAGGCGGTACGTTGTTTCTCGATGAGATTGGCGACATGCCACTGCCGCTGCAGCGCAAATTGCTAAGGGTGTTGCAGGAAAAGGAATTCGAGCCGGTGGGTTCCAGCCAGAGGCTCAAGAGTGATGTGCGCCTGATTGCGGCGACCTCCACGGACCTTGAGGCCGCCATCAAGCGCGGCGAATTCAGTGCCGATCTGTTTGACCGGCTCAGTGTGATCCCGATCCAGGTGCCGCCATTGCGCGAGCGTCTGGACGACCTGCCCGCCTTGAGCGAAGCGATTCTTGAAGAACTGCACAGTCAGCACGAGCTTGACCCCGCAGCGGCGAGCGTCCTGGCGCAACACGCCTGGCCGGGCAATATCCGCGAACTGCACAACGTGCTCGAACGAGCGGCGTTGCTCAGTGATGATTTGCTGCTCAACGCCCACGACATCCGCACGGCCATTGGCACCCTCATCCCGCTGGATACCGGCGCGCTTCCTTCAAGCGCAAACGGGCTGAACAGCGTGGAAACCTATACCGAAGCCCGGCAGCGGTTTGATCGGACGTTGATCCAATCGACACTCGCCGAATGCGGCGGCAACGTGGTCCTCGCCGCCCGGCAACTGGGGCTTGGCCGTTCTACGCTGTACAAGAAGATGGCGGCGTTGGGGATCATGGAGTCTTGATAAAAAGACTCCCATTCGCTTAAGGGCCTGTTGGAGCGAGGCTTGCCCGCGAAGAGGCGCTTGTTCCTGGTGCATCTCCATGGATGAAACACTGCATTCGCGGGCAAGCCTCGCTCCAACACTGCCGCGCAATTGGCGGGTGCGTTAGTCGCTTGGTCCTTTGCTTTTGTAGGAGCTGACGACCAGCGGGAGGCTGCGATTGCGGTGTGTCAGACAGATTGAATCGGTCGAGCGCGACCCCGGAGCCTTCCGCTGGTCGTCAGCTCCTACATATCCATGGGGTGCTCATGGCCTGACGCTCACTTGAAATCCCGACTGCGCACGTCCAGCCCGGTGAGCAGCGGCGTGAGGTCGAACAGCCGTTGGGCGATGACGTGCCGCACGCCCTTCTGGTATTCGAACTTGCCGAACACCTGCATCAGTTGCGAACCCACCAGCACTTTGCGCTGCCGGTCGGCCAGGTCCAGCCAGACCACCACGTTGAGCATGCCGTGCTCGTCTTCCAACGTCACAAAAGTCACGCCACTCGCCGTGCCGGGCCGTTGTCGGCCCACCACCAGTCCGGCCACGTTGACGGTGCAACCGTGTTCCAGGTCCAGCAGATCCTTGGAGCTGCGAAAGCGCTTGGCCGCCAGTTTGCCGCGCAACAAGGCCATGGGGTGCGGGCCCAACGTCGTCCCGAGGGTCTGATAATCGGCCACCAGATCTTGGGCCACACTCGGCAGCGGCAACGCCACCTGGGGCTCGTCGGAGGTGCATTGGTCGGTGAACAGCGGCCGCTGCGCTTCAACCCCGGCGATCTCCCAGCGCGCGCGATGGCGATGGCCTATCAGGCCGCGCAAGGCCCCGGAATCGGCCAATGCCTCCCGGGCGCGGTTGTCCAGGTTCGCCCGCAGGCACAGGTCGGTGGCGTCGCTGAACACTTTGTCGATGCGCACGGTTTCAATGCGTCTGGCGTCCTCTTCCCGAAAGCCGCGGATCATGCGCAGGCCCATCCTGATCGCCAGATTCTGGTTGTATTCGCGGTTGTCCAGCGGTTCCAGCGTGCAATCCCAGTCGCTGTAACGCACGTCCACCGGGCGGATTTCGATGTGATGACGCCGCGCGTCCTGCAGCAGTTGGTCAGGGCTGTAGAACCCCATGGGCCAGCTGTTGATCAGCGCGCAGGTGAACGCGGCCGGTTCGTGGCATTTGAGCCAGCAACTGGCATAGGTCAGCAGCGCGAAGCTGGCAGCGTGGGACTCAGGAAAGCCATAGCTGCCGAAGCCTTTGATCTGCTCGAAAATGCGGGTGATGAATTCATCGGTATAGCCTTTCTCGGCCATACGCTGACTGAGCCGGATGCGGTGAGGCTCCAGCCCGCCGTGGCGTTTCCAGGCCGCCATGGAACGGCGCAACTGGTCCGCCTCGCCGGGCGAATAATCGGCGGCAACAATCGCCAGCTGCATCACCTGCTCCTGAAACAGCGGAACGCCCAGAGTGCGCTCGAATACGTCCTTGAGCTCTTCCGAAGGATAAACCACTGCCTCTTCGCCCATGCGTCGACGCAGGTACGGGTGCACCATGCCGCCCTGAATCGGTCCCGGCCGGACGATGGCGACCTCGATCACCAGGTCGTAGAAGGTCTTGGGCTGCAGGCGCGGCAGCATGGACATCTGCGCCCGGGACTCGATCTGGAACACGCCAATCGTGTCGGCGCGGCTGATCATCTCGTAGGTGGGTTTGTCTTCCTGGGGGATGCTGGCCAGTGTCCAGTGGGTCTTGCGGTGCAGTTCCACCAGCTCGAAGGTGCGGCGCAAGGCCGTGAGCATGCCCAGCGCCAGGATGTCGACCTTGAGCAGCCCCACCAGGTCCAGATCGTCCTTGTCCCACTGAATGATCGTGCGGTCGGCCATGGCGGCGTTTTCCACCGGCACCAGGGTGTGCAGCGGGTGTTCGGAAATCACGAAACCGCCAGGGTGCTGCGACAGGTGCCGGGGAAAGCCGATCAGTTCGGCGGTGAGCGCCATGACCCGACGCAGGATCGGGCTGTCCGGGTCGAAGCCGCACTCGCGCAGGCGTTCAGCGGGCGGAATCGAGTCGCTCCAGCGGCTGAAGCAGTCGGCCAGCGCGTTGATCTGATCCGGCGGCAGGCCCAGCACTTTGGCCACGTCCCTGACCGCCCCGGCGCCGTGGTAAGTGCTGGCCACGGCCGTCAGTGCTGCCCTGCCCCGGCCATATCGGCGAAACACGTACTGCAGGACTTCCTCGCGACGCTCGTGCTCGAAATCCACGTCGATGTCCGGCGGTTCGTTGCGCTCGGTGGAAATGAAGCGCTCGAACAGCAGGTTGCTCTTCTGCGGGTCCAGCTCGGTGATGCCCAGGGCGAAACACACCGACGAGTTGGCGGCCGACCCCCGGCCCTGGCACAGAATCCCGCGCTCACGGGCAAAGGCGACGATGTCCTGCACGGTCAGGAAGTAACTTTCGTACTTCATCTGCGCGATGACTTTCAGCTCTTTTTCGATGTTTTCCCGGGCCTTGTCGGGCACACCGCCGGGCCAGCGATAGCGCGCGCCTTGTTCCGTCAGCTGGCGCAGCCATGAGGTGGCGGTGTCGCCCTTGGGCACCAGTTCGCGGGGATACTCGTAGCGCAACTGGCCGAGATCGAACGTGCAGCGCTGGGCAATGCGCAGGGTTTCGGCCCGCAACGGCGCGGGGTAGACGTCCGCCAGCATGGACCGGGAACGCAGGTGCCGTTCGCCATTGGCAAACAACCGGTGCCCAGCTTCGGCCACCGTGGTGTGATGGCGGATGGCAGTCATGGTGTCCTGCAAGGCGCGGCGACCCCGGGCGTGCATGTGCACATCGCCGGTGGCCACGGCCGGCATGCCAGTTTCCCGGGCCAAGACCATCAACTGCGCCAGGCGCTTGTCATCGTCAGGCCCACGATGCAACCCGACACTCAGCCACAGGCCGAGGGGAAACGTCGTACGCAGCCATCGGCCTTGCTCGTGCAGCGTCGCGGAATCTTCGTGCACGTCCGGCACCCACAGCGCCAGCAGCCCGGCCATGGGCGCCATGAAGTCCTCACGCAGCACCCGGTATTCGCCCTTTTTCACCCGTCGCCGGGCTTGGGTGATCAAGCCGCACAACGCCTGATAGCCGGCCAGGTTTTCCACCAACAGCACCACCTTCGGGCCCTGGTCGATGAGCATTTCGCTGCCGATGATCAACGGCAGTTCACAGTCTTTCGACGCCTGCCACGCCCGCACGATGCCGGCCAGGGTGCATTCATCGGTGATCGCCAGCGCCTGATAGCCATGCAGTCTGGCGCGCTCGAACAGCTCTTTGGCGCTGGACGCCCCGCGCTGGAAACTGAAGTTGGACAGGCAATGCAGCTCCGCGTAGTCGCCGCTCATGCGAACCAGCCGTGCAGCAACAGGCCGCTGTCGTCACCCACCGGGCGGTAGGCCCAGGCGCGCTGGCCAGTGCGGGTTTCAATCAGGAAATAGTCGCGCCGCACGTCCCCGCCGTCCCACCAGCCGGACTCGATCCGCTCGGGGCCGGCCAGCACTCGCACGCTGGATTCGTGCAGCGGTTCGGGGTCGCGCAGCAGCCAGCCGGGGCGCGGCGCATAAGGGGGCGGCGCCGCGATCTTGCCGATCAGGCCCGGCTGCCACGCGCACTCGGGCCGATGATCGGCATGGGCGCGCACGCCATTGACCGCCCCATCGCCCAGCCGCGCCCGCAGTCGTTCGCGCAGTTGCTCCCAGGGCAGCGACTGCTGCGGACGTTCGTCGAACAGCTCGCGGTGCGAGGGCACAAATGCAGGTAAATCCCGCGCTTGCAGGCGCATGGCGCGGACCGGTGACGGCACCTGAATCTGCTCCAGCCGACCCCGGGCCAGCTCAAACAGCATGTTGGCTTCACGCTCGGCGCTGAGCAGGCCCACCGGCACCAGCGTGTCCGACACGGCGCCCGTCACACTCGGCACATGCTCCAGATGGATCGTGAAGCGCTGCACCCCGCTGTCGCGTCCGGCCAGGAAAACCGCCAGGTCAGACACCAGCCGCTTGAGCGGAAACAGCAGCGCCTGATGCGATTCAACGTCGAAGTTCAGCTCGATGCGCAGGTCGAAAAAGTCCGGCGGGATGTAGCACTCCAACGCCACGGGCCGGCGCCCGATCAGGGTGTCCACGTGCTGCAAGACCTGCGCCGGAAAGCGCCGGGCCAATGTTTCCCGAGGTAAGGCCAGCACGTGCCGCAGGCTGTGCAGGCCCATGCGGGAAAACGCTGTCGACGCCTCGCGGCTCAGGCCAATCCGGTTGACGGGCATCTGCTCGATGATCTGCAGCAGGCTGTCATTGCAGGTCACCGACAGTCCGTCGTGGCCATTGGCGAGCATGCGCGCGGCCACCGGATTGGGCGCCACCACGATGCGATGGCTGAAGCCCAGCGTCGTCAACTCGTGGCGCAAGCGCGCTTCGAACACCGGCCACGGCCCGAACAGCCCCAGGCTGGATTCGATTTCCATCAGCAGCACCCGGGGGTATTTCAGGCTGACCTGTGAGCTGAAGCGGTAAGCCCAGGCCGCCAACAGGCGATGCCAGCGCTCAGTGTCTGCCGGGTCGTATTCAACGGTGGCGAAACCGTGGGTCATGGCGTGGGCAGCGGTCAGTGACTGACCGGGACGCAGGCCCAGCTCGCGGGCTGCCGGATTGACGGTTTGCAGCACCCGGCGCTGGGCCGGGCCGCTGATCAGCGCCAGCGGTTGTTCAGGATCGGCGCGACGACGCAAGACGCCGTCCAGCGCCAGTTGCGGCAACAGGACACAGGCCCAGAGCATAGGAACCTCAAGCGTCAGTCACGAAGGGAATGGGAGTCGCCGGCACCAGACCGCCCCGGCATTTGAGCACCCGCAGTTGCGTCGGGCGCACGTCGATGGCCAGGCGCAACGCCGCAGGCGACGGGTTGGCAGCGGCCTGTTGCGGACGGCAGGCGAAGGCCAGGGTCTCTCCGGTTTCGGCCGCCACTTGCAGCCGGCGCAGGGCCCGGTCATCGACCTTTTTCGGCCAGCACAGCACCGCCCCGCAACTGCCGGAGCGCAGGCATTGCTCCACCGCCCACAAGGCATCGCGCTCGTTGGCGTCGATCACCGCCAGTTGCTGCAGATCAATCCCTGCCGCCTGCCAGGCCTGCGGGTACGGCACGTACGGCGGGGCCACCAGCACGATGCGTTCGCCGCTGTCCGCCAGCCGCGCCAGGGTCGGCCACAGCAGGCGCAACTCGCCACTGCCATCGGCCGGGATCAGGATTTCGCTCAGCGCCGACGGCGGCCAGCCTCCCATGGGCAACGCGGCATCGAGCAACGCATGCCCGGTGGGTTGCGCAGCGACTGGTTGGGCCGCAGGACGGCCTTTCCAGATGCGGCGCTCGTCCAGCAGCGCCTCGAGGCTGACCACTGCGCCCATCATTCGCGTCGCACCAGGCCACAGAACACGCCTTCGATGGCGAAGTCCTGATCGGGATGAACGATGATCGGCTGGTACGCAGGGTTGCGTGGCAGCAGCTGGATTTGGTGCTCACCTTTGTGCAGGCGCTTGATCGTCACTTCGCCATCCAGACGCGCCACGACAATCTGCCCATCGTGGGCCTCGACGCTTTGCTGCACCCCCACCAGATCGCCGTCGAGGATGCCGTCTTCGATCATCGAGTCACCCTTGACCCGCAGCAGGTAATCGGGAATGCGAGAAAAGGTGCTCCGGTCCAGCAGCAAAGTGGCGTGGGTGTCGATGTCCGGCCCGATGGGCAAGCCCGCCGCCACCCGACCGAGCACCGGCAGTTCCAGCAATTCAGATCGAGGGCCGCTGTCCACCAGCCGGATGCCCCGCGCCTGATTGGGGGTGACTTCGATCAGACCGGCCTCGGTCAGGGCCACGATGTGCTTTCGCGCCACACTGCGGGACGCAAAGCTGAAGGCTTCGGAAATTTCGGCCAGGCTCGGCGGCTGCCCGTGCTGCGCGATGCGGTCACGGATAAAGGCGAGGATCTGGGTGCGGCGGGGAGATAAGGTCGTCATGGAGTACATTTGTACTCCAACGGGGATTTTCTGGCTAGAACCTCTGGTCAGGAGAAAAAAATGTGGGAGGGAGCTTGCTCGCGATCAAGGTTGATCGGACGACACAGGCGTCACTGACACACCGATATCGCGAGCAAGCTCCCTCCCACCTGACTGACGTCAGTCTTGAAACAACACACCCTGCTTCGATTTCTGGCCCTGGACCTTCTCCTTCACCCGACTGCGATCCCAGCCTTCGAGCCGCAACAGCAACTCTTTGGCCGCCAACCCACCCGCAAACCCGGTGAGTTCGCCGGACATGCCGATCACCCGATGACAGGGCGCAATGATGGAAATCGGATTCTTGCCGTTGGCCGCCCCCACCGCCCTGACCGCCGCCGGGCTGCCGACCTGAAGGGCAATCTGGCTGTAGGTGCGGGTTTCGCCGAAGGGAATGGTCAACAGCGCTTGCCAGACTTTCTTCTGAAAGTCGGTGCCGGAAAAATCAAGATCGAGCTCGAACCGCGTCCGGGTACCGGCGAAGTACTCGTTCAACTGCTGTTCGGTGCGCTGGAGGATGTCACTGGCCGGGGCTTCGGTCGCAAGCCCGAGGCGAACGCGACCAGGACGGTCGTTTTCCCAGAGGATGCCCACCAGGCGATTCCCCCGGGCCAGCAGTTTCAGCTGGCCCACCGGGGAATCCATGAAGCGACAGATGAGGGTCATGAGGGGTCCTGCCGTGCTCGCCATTGAGAACAGCGAGTCTACACCGCACCCACCCTCACGTCGGACACCCCACCGCCCCACCATTCAAATCCTGCTTGTAGTTCTCGTACTCCAGCGACGCCTTGCCATTGACCCATTTCAGCGTCAGGACCAGCACCGAGTCGAAGTCGTCGCCGACCCAGTCGTCCAGCAGTTTGAGTTTCTGGCCGGACGCTTCTTCGGCGACTTTGTTGATCAGTTCCGGCAGGTAGCCGTGGGACCAGGCGGTGTAGATGGTGGCGTCGTGGTATTTGTCGAGCATCAGCTCGTCGGCCAGGTCGCTGGTGTCGTTGGCGGAGAAGTCGATGTTGATCGGCAGGCCGAGCTTGATGGCGCTGGGGCTGATGGTCATGAGCGGGCGCAGGTAGCTGTAGGACAGGTCGCCCTCGCCTTCTTCCACGTGCCGGCTGGGGTTGGCGGCGAAGATGAAGTTGGCGTCGCCGAACTTTGCCGGCAGTACCGTCGACAGGTCGATGGCGCGGTTCAGGCCCTGACAGTTCAGCTGGCCCAGGCCCATGGCGGGTTTTTCGGCGTGGCGCAAGAAGACCAGGGTCTGCGTACCGTTCTTGGTCTCTGCGTGAACGCCTCGGCCGATGGAGAAGAACAACACGGCGGCGCAAGCAACCAACGTTGGCAGCAGGAAGTACGCACAACGCCGCATCGGTCGTGATAACGAAGAGAGTTTGAAGAAGGTCATGTTGGCCTGTTTTTATCGTACGTGGTGGCAGTACTGCCTGGCTCACTACGTCCTTGTAGGCTGACTCGTTGACACGCTGCACAGCTTGGCAGCGATTTATTGCTAAATGAAGAATCCGGAATAAGAGGCTAAAACGCCTCAAAGGTTGCACGTAAGTGCCTGATTGAGCGAATTATTCGCCCAGCGGTCGTGCGCGCAACCCCGGCCTGGCGCCGCACTATACGCTGATCCAGGGTCGCTCACCTGCGCAGGCTGCACACCACGGCACTGATGACCACGGCCAGGCCTGCCAGGGAATACACCCACGAGGCCGAGGCAACCGGCAACAACACCCCGGCCAGCAAGGGCCCGACGCCAGCGCCGACGTCGCGCCAGACCGCATTGGCCGCCAGCGCCTGGACGCGTCCCGCGCCCGGATTGCGTTGTGCAACCAGGGTGGTAACCAGCGGCAACTGCAGCGCGCGCAGGATCAGCACGCCGCCGGCGCCGATGATCAGCCAGTGAAAGCCGAACGCGGTCAGGGCCACGGCGGTCAGCGCGGAAAACACCACCAGCATCTGCACCGCGCCGAAGGTGTCGGCGGCCCGTCCGCCCAGGGGGGCGAGCAGCATTTCCGAGGCGTAACGCAGGGCCAGCAGCACCCCGGCGATGAACACCGCATTGCCGCCCAGCACCGCCTGGGCCTGCAACGACAACCCGAAGATGAACAGCCCGTCCAGCGCGACGCCTTCGACGAATGACCACACCGCCACGCTGTCCGGCATCTTGAAACGCCGGGCACTGGCCGGCGGCATTGCATGGGCGTTTTCCGGCAAGCCTCTGGCCACCCACAGCGCGGCCAGCGAGGCGAAGGCCAGGATCAGGAAGATCAGCCGTGGTCCGAAATGCAGGCTGATCAAGGCGCCGACCGGCAAGGCAAACATGGGACCGATGGCGATGATCGCCCGCGAGCGACCGGAGCGCCGGGCCGCGCCGCCGGGCTCGGACGTCGCCAGCACTTGTGTGGAAAGGTTGAGCGCCGCGTAGGCCAAACCCCAGCCCAGGCGCAGGATCAGCAACCACCAGAAGCCGGAAATGAACGAGTTACCCACCGCGCATATCGCCGAGACCCCGGCGGCCATCATCACTGTGGGGCGATCACCCCGGCGGGCGAAATAGCGCACGACGTAGCTGTAGCCAAAAATCCGCACCAGCCGATTGGCCGCCAGCAGGACACCGGCCTGGGCCAGGGTGATGCCAAACGCCGCGGCGTTCATGGGCAGCAGCAGGTACAACAGAACATCACTGGGCAGGCACAGGCTGAGGACAATCGCGGAGCGGCGGGAAGCGAGGTCGGCGTCTCGGGCAGCGGCAGGCATGCGCAGAAAGATCCTGTAACGATTGGACTCCCAGCATGCTTCGCTACCGGTCATCTGACAACCGCCCATGACAAATTTGTTGCACGGCGTGCGCCACTGTTTGTCGAGCAACAGCGGATCAACACAACTGTTGCCTACGCCACTCTTCCGGGATGAAAACCCGCCTGGATACCCGACCCCCGCGGTGTGCGAGCACATGGCACAGAGCCTGCAATATTCCATTCAGACAGCCTCACCGCACGCGAACCGCTTTTTTTGAAATAAGCGAACCCGCTCTTCTTTCGCCACTGAATGGACGCTTCAATGACCCACCTCCTCCGTTTCAACGCGCTGCGCCTTCCTTTCATGTCGCTGGCGGCCACGGTCGCGCTGACGCTGGGCTTGCAGTCCTACGTGCAGGCCGCCGAAACGCCGCCCGCCGAGGTGCATCTGGACTACGCCTATTACTCGCCGGTGAGCCTGGTGCTCAGGCATTTCGGCTGGCTGGAAAAAGCCCTGCCCCAGTCGAAAGTCACCTGGGTCTTCAGTCAGGGCAGCAACCGCTCGCTGGAATACCTGAACAGCGGCGGTGTGGACTTTGCCTCGTCAGCCAGTCTTTCGGCGGTACTGGCCCGGGCCAATGGCAGCCCGATCAAGTCGGTGTACGTCTACAGCCGCGCCGAGTGGACCGCGCTGGTGGTGCGCAAGGACTCAAACCTGCAAAGCGTGGCCGACCTGAAAGGCAAGAAAATCGCCGCCACCAAAGGCACCGACCCGTACCTGTTCACCTTGCGCGCCCTGCAGCAGGCGCACTTGACCAAGGACGACGTCGAACTGCTGCACCTGCAACACCCCGACGGGCGCATTGCCCTGGAGAAAGGCGACGTCGACGCCTGGGCCGGGCTCGATCCGCACATGGCCGCCAGCGAACTCCAGGCGGGCTCGCGGCTGCTGTACCGCAACAAGGACTTCAACAGCTTCGGCGTGGTCAGCGTCACTGAGACCTACGCCAAGGAGCACCCGGAAGCCATCAAAACGGTGTTGAGCGCGTACGAAAAGGCCCGTGAGTGGTCGCTGAAAAATCCTGAAGAGCTGGCGAAATTGCTCGCCACCGAGTCGGGCCTGCCGCTGGACGTAGCCAAGCTGCAACTGACCCGCACCGACATCAGCAGCCCGCAACTGACGGACAAGGACATCACCGCGTCCAAGGCCGCCGCGCCGATCCTGGCCTCCGAGGAACTGGTGCGCAAAGGCGTGAACGTTGATCAGGTGATTGACCAGTTGATCGACCCAAGCGTCTCGAAAACGGTGATCGGCCAGCCATGAACGCCCTGAAAGGCCAGTGGCGCAACCGCCTCAAGGGGCTGGCGGTGCCGGTGGCGATCATTGTCCTGCTGGAGATTGTCGTACGCATCGGCTGGGTGCCGTCCTACCAGATGCCGGCACCCAGCGAGATTGCGGCGACACTGACTGACCTGGCCAATGGCGCGCTGTGGAAACACATCGGCGCCAGCCTGACCCGGGTGTTGAGCGGTTTTGCCATCGGCGCCAGCCTGGCGCTGGTGTTCGCCGCTTGGGTCGGGTTGAGCCGTCAGGCCGAGGCGTACCTTGAGCCGACCTTCGCCGGGTTGCGTTCGATTCCGAGCCTGGCCTGGGTGCCGCTGTTGCTGCTGTGGCTGGGCATCGGCGAGACCTCCAAAGTGGTGCTGATCGCCATCGGCGCGTTCTTTCCGATGTACCTCAACGGCGTCGCGGCGATTCGCGGCATCGACCGCAAGCTGGTGGAAGTCGGCCAAGTGTTCGGTTTCAGCCAGCGGCAAATGGTCCTGCACGTATTCCTGCCCGCCGCAATGCCGGGGCTGTTCACCGGACTGCGCAGCGGCCTGAGCCTGTCGTGGATGTTTCTGGTGGCCGCCGAGCTGATTGCCGCCACCAAAGGCCTGGGCTATTTGCTCAGTGACGGTCGGGAAACGTCACGTCCGGACATCGTACTGGCTGCGATCATCGTCCTCGCGGTGCTGGGCAAACTGAGCGATGGGGTACTGGCGGCACTGGAAAAACGCTTCCTGGCCTGGCGCGATTCCTACAACGGCAACAGCAAAAGCCCATCTCGCCTGACGCCCGATCCCGCCAAACTCAAGCCCGCCCGGGAATAACCTTTCATCTGAAGCCGAGTTGACGAACCGCCCGCGATGGTGTTTCCTGAAACCGGTTTCAGAGCGTGACAATTCGTCGCACCTTCTCATTACAGAAGCGTGCTCTGTTCGCCCGGAGACGACGTGATCACCGGCTATGGCGCCTGATGATTTGCCTTCGCGGGCAAGCCTCGCTCCCACAGTTCCGGTGACGGTTTAAAAGCCTGCTGATAAATCCAATAAGGATCAGGCCATGAACGCTATTCCCACCACAACCCGTGCCCGGGTCACCATGAATGACGTGGCGACACTGGCGGGCGTGTCCAAAGCCAGCGTCTCGCGGTTCATCGGCGAAGACCGGCAATTGCTCTCGGCCGCCATCGCCCGGCGCATCGAAGACGCCATCCAGACCTTGGGTTATCGCCCCAATCAAATGGCTCGCGGCCTCAAGCGCGGCCGTACCCGCCTGATCGGCATGCTGGTGGCCGACATCCGCAACCCCTATTCGGTGGCCGTGATGCACGGCGTCGAAACCGCCTGCCGCCGTCACGGCTACAGCCTGGTGGTGTGCAACACCGACCGCGATGACGAGCAGGAACGCGTGCACCTGGCGGCGTTGCGCTCGTACAACATCGAAGGCCTGATCGTGAACACCCTCGGCCATCATCTGGATGAACTGCGCGAACTGCACGCCGAACTGCCCATTGTGCTGGTGGATCGCAAGGTCGATGCGCTGCACAGCGACCTGGTGGGTCTGGACAACCTGGCCACCGTGCGCCAGGCGCTGGACCACCTCCAGGATTGCGGCTTTCGCGACATCCTGATGGTCACCGAACCCCAGGACGGCACCAGTTCCCGTACCGAGCGCGTCAAAGCGTTTAACGCCCTCACCCTTCAACGTCCCGAGCTGCGCGGCCAGGTGCTGGAAACCCATGACGCGTTCGGCGACCGGTTGAACGCCTTTCTTGCCGCCGAAGGCCCTGGCCCCAAGGCGCTGTTCACCGCCAACGGCGTGGCCACACTGACCTGCACCCGGCAGCTGCATGAGCTGGGTTGCCACCTGTTCGACGACATCGGCCTGATCGCCCTCGACGAACTGGAGTGGTACCCCTTGGTGGGCAGCGGCATTACGTCGCTGGCCCAGCCGACCCACGACATCGGCGTTACCGCGTTCGAATGCCTGCTGGGCCGGCTGCGTGGCGATCGGGCACCGGTGCGTGCCTACGACTTCCCGGCGCAACTGATCGTGCGCGGCTCCACCCGACGACGACCCTGACGCGCGCTTGATCCACCCCACTTTCTGTTTGCTTAAAATGAAACCGGTTTCAGAGGACAACAATAATGAATCGATACCCCGTCTCCATCAGCCTGTCCAGCTTCGGCGCCGACCGGGTGCGTGCCCAGGGCCAGGCCAGCTTTATCCCGTTGCTGGTGGACGCTGGCGTGACGCGCATCGAACTGCGTGAAGAACTGTTCACCACCGAAGACTTCCCCGCCCTGGCCGGGGCGATCAAATCCCAAGGCCTGGAGTGCCTGTATTCCGCGCCGCTGGAGCTGTGGCTTGAAGATCAGTCGCAACCCAACCCTGCGCTGGAGCCGACATTGCAGCGCGCGGTTCAGTGTGGCGCGGCGTGGCTGAAAGTGTCCCTGGGACACTTCTCGGAGAACAGCGAAGTGGCGGCACTGGCCGAGCGCCTGGCGCGCTACAACGTGCACCTGCTGGTGGAAAACGACCAGACCGTGCAAGGCGGACGTCTTGCGCCCTTCGCGGCGTTCTTCGCCCGGGTCGAGGCCCTGCAGATGCCCATCGGCATGACCTTCGACATCGGCAACTGGCAGTGGCAAGGGGAATCGGCCAGCGACGCGGCGCAGACGCTGGGCCGCTACGTGGAGTACCTGCACTGCAAGGCGATCACCCGCAATGCCAGCGACAAGCTGATCGCGATCCCGCCGTCGCCGGCGGACGTACGGCAGTGGAATCAACTGATGACCCACATGCCCCTCGGCCTGCCCCGCGCGGTGGAATACCCGCTGCAGGGCGAAGATTTGGTGCAGGTCACCCGGGAGCAAGTGGACATTCTCGCCACCCTCGGCCAGCCTCACACCACCCCGGCTGCGGAGGTGCTGAGCCATGTCTGATCTCGATATCCTCTCGTTCGGCGAAACCATGACCATGCTGGTGGCCGAGCAGCCCGGCGATCTGGCCGGGGTCACCCATTTTGAGAAACGCATCGCCGGCGCCGACAGCAACGTCGCCATTGGCCTGTCGCGGCTGGGCTTCAACGTGGCCTGGCTGAGCCGGGTGGGCCAGGATTCCATGGGGCGTTTTGTGGTCGACAGCCTGGAAGCCGAAGGCGTGGATTGCCGTCACGTCAGCGTCGATGCCGCGCACCCCACCGGCTTTCAGTTCAAGTCGCTGGAACTGGAAGGCGCCGACCCCACCGTGGAATATTTCCGTCGCGGCTCAGCAGCCAGCCACTTGTCCCTGGCGGACCTGAAGCCGGCGCTGCTCAAGGCCCGGCACCTGCATGCCACCGGCATTCCTGCCGCGCTGTCCGACAGCTGCCGGGAGTTGTCCCGGGCGCTGATGACGCAAATGCGCGACGCCGGTCGCAGCGTGTCGTTCGACCCCAACCTGCGGCCGTCGCTGTGGTCGAGCCAGGCCACCATGATCCGCGAGATCAACCACCTCGCCAGCCTTGCCCATTGGGTCATGCCGGGGCTGGCCGAAGGTGAACTGCTCACCGGGCACGACACCCCCGCCGACATCGCGGCGTTCTATCTGGATCAGGGCGCGGAAGCGGTGGTGATCAAACTGGGCGCCAAGGGCGCGTATTACCGCACCCAACTCAATCAGGCGTTTGTGCCCGGCGTGGTGGTGCCCGAGGTGATCGACACGGTGGGCGCCGGTGACGGGTTTGCCGTGGGGGTGATCAGCGCGCTGCTGGAAAACCTCGGCTTCCACCAGGCCACCGCGCGCGGTAACTGGATCGGCAGCCTGGCGGTGCAGAGCCGGGGCGACATGGAAGGCCTGCCAACCCGGGCGCAACTGCAAGCCGCACCGAGCACACCCGAACCGCACACACAAAACGCCTGATGGCTTCACCCCGCACACGACATCCCAACCACCTGATGCAAAAACAACAACAAGCTCCGGGAGACCGAAATGGAAAACGTCCTTAACACCCTGAAAACCGGGGGCCTGAAACGCCGCTGGCTGCTGATCATGCCCATCGTGTTCATCACCTACAGCCTGGCGTACCTGGACCGGGCCAACTACGGCTTCGCCGCCGCCTCCGGCATGGCCGAAGACCTGAACATCACCCCGAGCATGTCGTCGCTGCTGGGGGCGCTGTTCTTTCTCGGCTATTTCTTCTTCCAGGTGCCCGGCGCGATCTACGCGCAGAAGAAAAGCGTCAAGAAGCTGATCTTCGTCAGCCTGATCCTCTGGGGCGGCCTGGCGACCCTGACCGGGATCGTCTCCAACGCGTACATGCTGATCGGCATCCGCTTCATGCTCGGCGTGGTCGAAGCCGCGGTGATGCCGGCGATGCTGGTGTACCTCTGCTACTGGTTCACCAAGGCTGAACGCTCACGCGCCAACACCGTGCTGATCCTCGGCAACCCGGTGACCATGCTCTGGATGTCGGTGGTGTCGGGCTACCTGGTGGCGCATTTCAGCTGGCGCTGGATGTTCATCGTCGAAGGCTTGCCGGCGGTGATCTGGGCCTTTATCTGGTGGCGCCTGGTGGACGAACGTCCGGCACAGGCCAAGTGGCTGAGTGACGCGGAAAAGACCGAACTGCAACGCCGTCTCGACGCCGAACAAGTGGGGATCAAGCCGGTGAAAAACTACGCCGAAGCCTTCCGTTCGCCCAAGGTGCTGTTGCTGGCGGCGCAGTACTTCTGCTGGAGCATCGGTGTCTACGGCTTCGTCCTGTGGCTGCCGACGATCCTGAAAAAAGGCATGCAGATGAACATGGTCGAAGCCGGCTGGCTGTCGGCGCTGCCGTACCTGGCGGCGGTGATCGGCATGGTCGCGGTGTCCTGGGCTTCGGACAAACTGCAGAAGCGCAAGCTGTTCGTCTGGCCGCCGCTGTTGCTCGCGGCCGTGGCCTTTTACGGCTCGTACGCGCTGGGTACCGAGCACTTCTGGTGGTCGTACTCGCTGCTGGTGATCGCCGGCGCCTGCATGTACGCACCCTATGGGCCGTTCTTCGCCATCGTCCCGGAAATCCTGCCGTCCAACGTGGCTGGCGGCGCCATGGCGCTGATCAACAGCCTCGGCGCGCTGGGTTCGTTTGCCGGCTCGTACCTAGTGGGTTACCTCAACGGCATCACCGGCACCTTGAGCGCGTCGTACCTGTTCATGAGTGGGGCATTGCTGGTTTCGGTGCTGCTGACGCTGATGCTCAAGCCCGACGCCAAAACCACGCCCGTGCAAAACGCGCCGGCCGCGCCCGCCCATTCCTGACCTTAGACGTGGAACCGAATTGATGAAAAAGCAGGTCGTTCTGTACAAAACCCTGTCCGCGCCGTTGATGGCGCGGTTGCAGGCATACGCCGACGTCACGCTGATCGAAGACGTCAAAGGCGCGGGCCTGGCGCAGCTGAAAGCCGCCCTGCCTCGGGCTCACGGTCTGCTGGGGGCCAGCCTCAAGCTGGACGCCACCTTGCTGGACCTGGCGCCGAACCTGGAAGCGGTGGCCAGCGTGTCGGTGGGTGTCGACAACTACGACATCGACTACCTGGACCGGCGCGGCATCCTGTTGAGCAACACCCCGGACGTGCTGACCGAAACCACCGCCGACACCGGCTTTGCCCTGATCATGGCCAGCGCCCGGCGCGTGGTGGAACTGGCCAATCTGGTGCGCAACGGCCAGTGGACGCAAAACCTCGGCCCTGCGCATTTCGGCACCGACGTGCACGGCAAGACCCTGGGTATCGTCGGCATGGGGCGCATCGGTGAAGCGGTGGCGCAACGGGGTCACTTCGGCTTCGGCATGCCGATCCTCTACCACAGCCATTCGCCCAAACCTGCGGTGGAAGCGCGATTCAATGCCGGCTATCGCAGCCTGGAAGCGTTGTTGCAGGAAGCGGATTTCGTCTGCCTGACCGTGCCGCTGACCGCCGAAACCGAAGGCCTGATGGGCGCCGAGCAGTTCGCGCTGATGCGACCGGAGAGCATTTTCATCAACATCGCGCGGGGCAAGGTGGTGGACGAACAGGCGCTGATTGCCGCGCTGCACAAGGGGCAGATCCGCGCCGCCGGGCTGGACGTGTTCGAGGGCGAGCCGATTGCGCCGGATTCGCCGCTGCTGAAGATGGACAACGTGGTGGCCACGCCGCACATGGGCTCGGCCACTCACGAAACCCGGGAGGCCATGGCCCGTTGCGCGGTGGACAACCTGATCAGCGCGCTGGCCGGGGAAAAGCCAGCGAACCTGGTCAACCCAAACGCCTGGGGCGCTCACCACTGACCTGCGCTCGGGGCGCCGCTTCAGCGCCCCAGTGACACAGCGGCATTGACACATCCGGGCGTTCAGGCGAGGTTACGGGCACCCCGCTATTTTCCCGAGCCGCGCCCGATGAATGAACTCCAGCAACTGAACGAAACCCATGGGCTGCTGCTGGTGTTCGTCAACGTCCTGCTGGAGCAATTGGGCCTGCCGGTGCCGGCGTATCCGACGCTGATCGTCACCGGCGCCCTGGCGATGCAAAGCAAGCCGCTGCTGGGCGCGGGGGTGGTGTTCGCGATCATTGCCTGCCTGATCGCCGATTCGGTGTGGTACTGGGCCGGCAAGCGCTTTGGCGGCACGCTGCTCAAATCCATCTGCAAGATTTCCCTGTCCCAGGACACCTGCGTGCGCCAGGGCCTCACCGTGTATGAACGGGTCGGGCCGCGGGCGCTGCTGCTGTCCAAATTTCTGCCCGGTGCCGGTGCACTGGTAACCACGGTGGCGGGCATGAGCGGCACGCCGTTCCCCACCTTTCTGCGCTATTCGGTGGCGGGCTCATTCATCTGGGCGGGTTCGGCGATGCTGCTGGGCATGCTGTTCAGCGATGCGATCATGCCGATCCTCGCCTGGCTGACCGGCTATGTGCCGCTCGCGCTGGCGGTGGTGGTCGGCGCGCTGGCGGCGTTCATCGCCTGGAAATACTGGAAGCGTCGGGGTTTGCTGCGGCGTACCGCCCAGGTGCCGCGCATTACCGTGCCCGAGCTGCTGGCCCTGCGCGACACCGACGATGCACCGGTCGTCATCGATGTGCGTCCGTCGTTTCATGTGGCCGGTGAGCCCGGCATCCCCGGCGCGCTGACCATCAGTCTCGAAGAACCGCTGGCCCCGTGGTTGAGCCAGCTGGGCGATGTGGACATGGTGATCTACTGCGCCTGCCCCAACGAATTGTCCGCCGCGCTGCTGGCCGAGAAACTGCGCGCCCACGGCCTGACCAAAGGCAAGGCACTGATCGGCGGGCTGGTCGCCTGGCAACTGGCGCACCCCGCACCCACCGTTACGCCTCAGACCACCATGGTCTGAGGGAAGGGTTTTTTCTGCACGGCCGTGACGCCGTTCTTGATCGAGACGATCTCGGCCATCAGTGACAGCGCGATCTCGGGCGGTGTGTGGCTGCCGATGTGCAGACCGATGGGGCCGTGCAGCCGGGCGATTTCTTCGTCGGCCAGGCCCAGCAACGCCAGGTTTTCACGACGCTTGAGGGTATTGACCCGCGAACCCAGCGCGCCGATGTAGAACGCATCGGACTTGAGGGCGGTGAGCAGCGCCATGTCGTCCAGCCGTGGGTCATGGGTCAGCGCAACGATGGCGGTGCGCGCGTCCGGCACGATGGACTCCACCGCGTCGTCCGGCATCCCCGGCACGAACCGCGCGCCCTCTTCTTCCCAGCCAAAGGCGAATTCTTCCCGGGGGTCGCAGATCAGCACTTCAAAATCCAGCATCCGCGCGATGGAGGCCACGTAGCGGGACAGCTGGCCGGCACCGATGATGAACAGGCGCCAGCGCGGGCCGTAGATCGCGCGCAGGGTCTGGCCATCGAAACTCAAGGCGTCATCGCGGGTGGCGGTGCCGAGGGTGACGGCACCGCTGGCCAGGGACAGCTCGCGGGAAACGATTTCGTGGTTTTCACAACGCACCAGCAAGTCATCGACCCAGGCGTTGTCCACCACCTGCTCTTCGGCCAGGCGCAAGGTGCCGCCGCAGGGCAGACCGAAGCGCGCGGCTTCTTCCTTGGTCACACCGTAGGTCACCAGTTGTACCTGCCCGGACGGCGCCTGTCCGGCGGACTGGGCTTGCATCCGGCTGATCAGGTCATCCTCGATGCAGCCACCGGACACCGAGCCAATCACCACACCATCGTCCCGCAGCGCCAGCATCGCGCCGGGCGGACGCGGCGCACTGCCCCAGGTCTGAATCACGGTGTACAGCCACACGCGATGGCCCTCGAGACGCCATTGACGAACGCTTTTCAGCACGTTCAGATCGACACTGTCCACGGGAATCTCCAGTGCAAAATAAGGATGCGCGAGCGCGTACGTAAAAAAAGAAGGGTCACCCAAGCAGTCTAGGAGCGCCGGCAGCCGCGATAAGTTCGGTCGGCCCGATGGCAATGAGTGAGCCGCGCCATGATGAGCGTTCCCGCCCGCCAAGGGAATGCGTCCAGAACCCGCACCCTGCGATGACTGGATGATCGTGACGACGCGGAGCGTCAAGGGCGGCGTCACCACGCGGAGCGTGGGGACGATCATCCTACGGGAGGCCACTGATTACCCGTTGGAGCGAGGCTTGCCCGCGAAGAGGCCCGCACGGGCAATGCATCTCCAGCGCCTGAATACCCTTCGCGGGCAAGCCTCGCTCCAACAGGGTTCATCATCAATTCTGATCGTGCCCACGCTCCGCGTGGGCATGCATACAAAGACGCTCCGCGTCAGAGCGAAGACGCGGAGCGTCGACGGCGGCGTCACCACGCGGAGCGTGGGGACGATCATCCGGGGGAGTTGCGGCTCGACGCTCTGATCGTGCCCACGCTCCGCGTGGGCATGCATACGAAGACGCTCCGCGTCAGAGCGAAGACGCGGAGCGTCGAAGGCGGCGTCACCACGCGGAGCGTGGGGACGATCAATCACTGAACAGGGCAATCACCCCGCCGCAATCACGGTGATTTCCACCAGCAGGTCGGGCGCTGCCAGTTTCGACTCGACGGTGGCGCGGGCCGGGGCGTGGCCTTCGGGGGCCCAGGCGTCCCAGATTTCGTTCATGCCGGCAAAATTGGCGTTGATGTCCGACAGCCACACCTGGGCGCTGAGGATGCGGGTCTTGTCCAGGCCGGCCTTGGCCAGGAAGTTGTCGATCTTCTCCAGCACCTGCGCGGTCTGGCCTTTGATGTCCAGCGTACGGTCGGTCGCGGTCTGGCCGCCGAGGAAGGTGAAGCCGTTGCATTGCACGACGCGGCTCATGCGTTGGTTGGTTTCGATACGGGTGATGTCCAGCATGGGAACTCCTTAATGATGCGGAAGGGTTACAGCGGGTTTAAGAACAGAAAGCGACGCCAGCACGGCGGCGTTCTCAAAACGGTCGGCGGCGAACGGCGCCAGGGAAATGTCCGAATGCTCGCCGAGTATCTCTTGCGCCAGGCGTTTGCCGGTGCCCGGCCCCATCTGGAAGCCGCTGCCGCAGAAGCCAAATGAATAACTCAGCTTGCTGGCCTTGCGACTGGCGCCAATCACCGGCAAATCATCGGCGGTAAAGGCTTCGACGCCGGCCCAGACGCGGTTGACGCCCAGGTGTTTCAAATGCGGGAACAAGTCGGTGACGGTGCGCGCGCTGGTGCCCAGGCGGGTCATGTCCACTTCACCGTGACGCGCCGGAAAGTCCAGCGAGCCCATCAGCTTGCCGCCGATCACCACGGTGCCGTTGGCGAATTGCTTGAACGACAGCGAACGCCCGGTGGCCCCCAGCACCGGCGCGCAGAACGGCGCGACACGGTGAGTCACCATCAGCATCAGCCCTTCAGGGTGCACCGGCACTGGCTCGCCGACCTGCGCCGCCAACTCCCCGGCCCAGGCCCCGGCGGTCACCACCAGATGCTCGGCTGAAAACACGCCCTGTGGCGTAGTCACTCGCCACTGGCTGCCGGTCTGCTCGATGCGTTGCGCCGGGGTGCTTTCATGCACCTGCACCCCGAGCTTCTGCGCCGCCAGGCGAAACGCGGTGACCACTTTGTACGGCACAGCGTAGCCATCGTCCTTGACCCAGACCCCACCGACTACATGCCGGGCCACGGTGGGAATGATCTCGAACACCTGCCGTTGATCCACCAGCACCTCATGGCTGAACCCCAGCGCCTGAAGCTGTGCCACCCGCTGCCGGCACTCCTCCAGCTCCGCCGGGTTCTCCGCCAGCTTCAGCTGACCGCTGGGGACAAAACCGCCGTCGTCGCCGAGGGTATTTTTCATTTCATGCCACAACGCGCGGGACGACAGCGCCAACGGAATCTCCGGTGTGTGCCGACCCAACGTGCGGACGCCGCCGGCATTCACCCCGGACGCATGCCGCCCGCAGTAATCGGCCTCCAGCACCGTCACCCTGACCCCGCGCTGGGCCAGGTGAAACGCCGTGCTCAGGCCATGAATGCCGCCGCCGATGACCAGCACGTCGCCCTGACGTCGGCTGGCCTCACTCACCGGCCAGTTCTCCCAGGGTGATGGGCTTGATCGGCGGACGAATCCGGTAGTACCCCACTTCAGAGGCCGACACGCCGCGGGCCTTGGCGATGACTTCGGTCACGGTCAGCCCGCACAGCCGCCCCTGGCACGGCCCCATGCCGCAACGCCCGAAGGACTTGGCCTGATTCGGCCCGGCGCAGCCCAGCGCGACGAAGCCGCGCAGATCCCCCGCCGTCACCTCTTCGCAGCGGCAGACCATGACGTCGTCGGCCGGGATGCGGTTTTCCTCTTTCGGCTGGTACAGCGCGTCGAGAAACGGCCGGATGCGCAGGTTACTGTCCAGTGCCGTGCGCAGCGATTCGGCCTGTTGATCGCGCAGGGCCGAGTTAATGACTTTCAACTGATGGGCGATGCCCAGCGCAGTCAATTGCCCCTGCACCGCCGCCGCCTGGGCGCCACCAATCCCGGCGCCGTCGCCTGCAACATAAACCCCCGGCACGTCCAGCTCGCCCCAGGGATCGACCACCGGACTGAAGCACAGTTGATCCACGTCCCACTCATGCCGGGCGCGCAATGACTGGCTGAACTGAATATTCGGCACCACGCCCTGATGCAGCAGCACGCAGCGGGTGGCGATGCGATGGGATGTGCCGCCGGCGTTGAAGGTCAGCGCGGTAGCGGCTTCATCGCCCTCCACCGCCAGGTGCTCGGCGCCGGTGTGGTGCGCGATGCGGGCGCTGCGCAGACTGCGCATCAGCTCCAGCCCCTTGCGCAGGTACGGCCAGGCGCGTAACGCGGCGAACAGATGACGCCGGGCGCGCCAGTAATCCTCGGGTTTGGTGGTATCGACCAGCGCCTTGATCGGCACCCCGGCACGCAGGTATTGCCAGCCGAGCAGGTACAGCAGCGGCCCGCAGCCGGCCAGCACCACCGGTTCGTTGGGCGCCAGACCTGCGCTTTTCAGCAGAATCTGCGCGGCGCCAGCGCTCATCACCCCGGGCAAGGTCCAGCCGCTGATGGGAAACGGTCGCTCCATGGCCCCGGTCGCCAGCACCACGGCCTTGGCCTGCAAGGTGTGCAGGCGACCGTCGCGCAGATAACTGACTTGATGATCACGCGTCACCTGCCACACCGCAGCGCCTTTTTCATAGCGCACGGTGGAAGACGCCAGCGCCTGGGCCAGCACGTTGCCGTGGGCGTAATCGGGACCGAGCAGGTCCCGGCGTGACAACGGCGCCAGGGTGATGCCGCGATAAATCTGGCCACCGGGGCTGCCCTGCTCGTCCAGCAGCACCACGTTCAGCGCCCGGGCAGACAACGCCACCGCCGCGCTCATCCCCGCCGCGCCGGCACCGATCACTACCACGTCAACGGTCTCAAGGTTCATGACTGCACCTCCACGGCCAGGACGTCCATCGGTTCGAAGACCAGATCCCGCGCCCCTTCCTGGGTGTGGATGCGCATGCCGTCGGCGACGTCGATCAGGCAGCTCTGGCGATTGGGCACGCCGTCGATCTGCACCAGGCACTCGAAGCACACGCCCATCATGCAATACGGCGCCCGGGGCGATTCGCTCACCGGCGTGGTCCGAAAACGGTTGATCCCGGACTGCAGCAACGCGGCGGCCACGCTGATGCCAGCGGGCACGGTCAGGGGTTGGTCGTTGAAGATCAGGTTCACGGTCCGCGTCGATCGGACTTCGCTGGCGACCCGTTGAAACAGCGGATCAGTGCGCATGGGAAAACACCTTGTCAGTCAGGAAACGCTCGCCGGCAAACACCGCCAGCTCCTCGGGTTGCGCGCCGCCCATGACCCACGGCGCGATGCGCAGGGCGTGGGCCGCGGCCAGGGTCACGCCGCTGTGGCAGGTCACGACGAAGGCACCGGGGTGCGCCTCGGATTGCTGATAAATCGGAAAGCCGTCCGGGCTCATGACCCGCAGCGCGCCCCAGGCACGAATCAGGCGCACGTCCCGCAGCAACGGAAAGGTCGAAACCCCGCGTCTGGCGATGGCCGCCAGCACTTCGGTGGAGGTGCCGTCATCGAAGCCCACTTCCTCCATGGAATCCCCCAGCTGCACGGTGCCTTCGTCGGTCTGGCGCACGTTGATGGTGGGGTATTCGAGAAACGGCCGGACCCGCTCGCTGACCAGCACCTGCCCGCGATTGGGCGCCACCGGCGCGTGCAGGCCGACCTGCTTCGCCAACCCCGGATTGCCCAGCCCGGCGGCCAGCACAATGCGTGGCGCGATAAAGCGGCGATGGCCCGCGCTCACGCGAAACTCCCCCGGCGCGCAGTCGATGCGATCGACCTGCACCCCGCCAAACAGCCGCGCGCCTTTGGACTGGGCCGAGGTGTGCAGCGCCCGCAGCAGTTTCAGCGGATTGACGTGCCCGTCCTGGGGCGTGTAACTGGCGCCGACCACCGACGGCCCGATCAGCGGCAGCCGCGCCTTGACCTCGGCGGCGTCGAGCATCTGGAACGGGTAGTCGCCCAGCGCGTCCTGCAGGGTCTGCAAGCGCGATTGGCGCTCCAGGAGTTCTTCATCGCTGAAGCACATGTGGAAACCGCCCGGCTGCCTGAGCTGCACATCGACCCCGCTGTCTTCCATCAGCGCCTGGGCCAGCGCCGGCCAGCGCGTGGCGGATGAACGTGTCCAGCGCGAATAGTCCGGCAAATCGTGGCCCTTGCCCTGCACCCAGACCAGTCCGAAATTGCCCCGCGAGGCGCGAAACGCATCGTCGCCCTGGTCGAGCACCACGGTGTCCGCCCCCGTGCGCGCCAGCCCGTAGGCCACCGCGGTACCCACCAACCCGCCGCCAATGACGATGACGTCAGACTGGGTGACTTCTGATTCCTGGCTCATTTGCCCTCTCCGATCAGTACCTTGTCCAGGCCAACCATGCGGTCCAGCACCAGCATCAACAGCAGGGTGCCGACGATCAGCACCGTCGACACGGCGGTGATCAACGGGTCGATGGTCTGGGAAATCTGGTTGTACATCGCCACCGGCAAGGTGGTGGTGCCGGGCGTTGCGACGAACACGGTCATGGTCAGTTCATCGAAACTCTGGATGAACGCCAGCATCCAGCCGCCGATGACCCCGGTGCGAATGCGTGGCAGCACCACCCGGTAAAACGCGGTCCAGCGACTGGCGCCCAACGACAACGCCGCCTGCTCGATGTCGCGCTCAAGGCCGATGGTGGAGGCCAGCGTCAGGCGCAGCGCATAAGGCAGCACGACGATGACGTGGGTCAGGGTCAGCGCCCAGAACGATCCGCCGATCTGCGCCAGGGAAAAGAACCGTAGAAACGCGATCCCCAGCACCACCGAGGGAATCATCAGCGGCGACAGCAGAAAACCGGTCACGGCGCCGCGTCCAGGGAACTCATAGCGACTGATGGCCAGCGCCGCCGGGATCGCCAGTAACGCGGCGATGGTGGCCGAGGCCAGGCCCAGCTTGATGGACAGGGTGAACGCGTCGAGCATTTCCTGGTTGTCCAGCAACGCGCGAAACCAGCGCAGGGACAGGCCATCGGTGGGCAGCGACAGGTAACCCTTGTCGGTGAACGCCATGGCCATCACCACCAGCAACGGCGCGACGATGAACGCCACAAAACAGGTGTGGTACAGCTGCGAGAAAAATCCGTTCTTTTGCATGGCCGTCTACTCGAAGACTTGCTTGAAGCGGCGCTCGGCCAGCTTGCTGCAACCCAGAATGATGATCAGGTTGGCCACCAGCAGCAGCATCGCGATGGCGGCGCCAAGCGGCCAGTTGAGGGTGCCGAGGAACTCGTCGTACGCCGCAGTCGCGACGACTTTCAGGCGACGCCCGCCGATGATCGCCGGGGTGGCGAACGCCGAGGCCGCCAGGGCGAATACGATGATCGAGCCGGACAGGATGCCGGGCATGATCTGCGGCAGGATGATCCGGCGGAACACCGTCAGCCGCGATGCGCCCAGCGACAACCCGGCCCACTCCACTTGCAGGTCCAGGCGCTGCAACGTCGCCCACACCGCGATCACCATGAACGGCACCAGCACGTGGGTCAGGGCGACGATCACGCCGACCTGGGTGAAGAGCATTTTCACCGGTTGATCGGTGATGCCCAGCGCCTGCAAGGCATCGTTGATCAGGCCGTTGTTGCCCAGCAGGATCGCCCAGCCCAGGGTGCGCACCACCACCGAGATCAGCAGCGGCCCGAGCACCACCAGCAGAAACAGCGAGCGCCAGCGCGGCGCCATGCGCGCAATGATGATGGTCTCCGGCACGCCCAGCAGCACACAGAGCACCGTGACCGCCAGCGCCATGCCGCCGGTGCGCAGGAAAATCTCGTGGAAATAACCGTCCTTGAACACCTCGATGTAGTTGCCCAGGCTGTAGCCGGACACCACTTCGCCGCTGTCGCTGAACAGATTGAGGGACAGCACCGCCGTCAGCAGCAACGGCGCCAGCAACAGGGCGACGAACACCAGCAACGCCGGCCCGCTCAGCAGCCAGGGCGCGGCGCCCACACGTTCTGCGTCATACGTGGCCATGGGCGACCTCCCGGTCCAGCAGGCGCAGGTCGTCATCCGACCAGTCCAGCCCGATCTCGCTGCCCTCCTCCGGCGGCGGCGTGCCGAGGTTGGGCTGGGTCATGTGCACCAGCCCGAGATGGCTGTCCACCGCGATCAGCCACAGGTTGCCGAGAAACACCCGCAGGCGGACGCGACCGATCAAACGACCTGCACCCACCGCAGTCAGGCGGATTTTCTCCGGCCGGATGTAGACGTTGACCTCGTTGCCCAGCGCGCGGTCTTCGTGGGGCACGTGCAGCGTCGTGTCCTTGACCTGCACGTGGCAGCAGCGATCGTTGCGCAACTGCACGGCGCCGGCGAAGGCGTTGGTCTTGCCCAGGAACGCCGAGGCGAACGGCGAATGCGGCCGCTCGTAGGCTTCGAACGGCGTGTCGATCTGCACGATGCGACCCTTCTGCATCACGGCGATGCGGTCGCTCATGGTCATGGCTTCCACCTGATCGTGGGTCACCAGAATGGTGGTGATCCCCAGGTCGCGCTGGATCGCCCGCAATTCGATGTGCATCTCTTCGCGCAGCTTGGCGTCGAGGTTGGACATCGGCTCATCGAGCAGCAACAGGTTGGGACGGATGGCCAGGGCGCGGGCGATGGCCACTCGCTGCCGTTGCCCGCCGGACAGCGCCTTGGGGTAGCGCTCGCCCAGTCCCTTGAGGCGGACCAGGTCCAGGGCCTCGGTGACCCGGGTGCCGCGCTCGGCCTTGGGCACGCCGCGCATTTCCAGGCCGAAGCTGATGTTCTGCGCCACGGTCATGTGCGGAAACAGCGCGTAGCTCTGAAACACGATGCCCAGCCCCCGCTGTTCGGGGCGCACGTGGGTGATGTCGCGGCCGTCGAGGACGATGCGCCCTTCGGTGGGCTGCACGAAACCGGCGATCGATTGCAGGGTGGTGGTCTTGCCGCAGCCGGACGGACCGAGCAGCGCGATGAACTCACCGTGCTGCACGTCGAGGTTCAGACCGTCAATGGCGTGGAAGCTGCCGTAGGTCTTGACCAGGCCTTCGAGTGTGAGAAATGCCATGGGCTTGCCACGCAGGCGCAGGGCCTGCGTCTCCAGAAAGGGTTTCGGGAAGCGTTGTGCATCAACGCAGGCGGTCTAGCGCTCGACGGTGCGGTTCCAGCGCGTGGTCCATTCGCTGCGCTGGGGGTTGATGGCTTCCCAGTCAACCTTGATCAGCGCGTTGACCTTTTCCGGCCCATACGGCATGCGGGCGGCGATGTCCGGCGCCAGTGATACCGTCTGGTTGACCGGCGCAAAGCCGTTTTCCTTGGCCTGGATGCTTTGCACTTCCGGCGACAACACGTACTGAATGAACGCCTGGGACAGCTCGGACTGCGCGTTGGGGGTCACGCCGCAGGCCGCCACTTGCAGGGCGATGCCGCCCTCTTTCGGGTAAATGAATTTCAGCGGGAAACCGGTGCTCTGCAACGCCACGGCCCGACCGCTGCCGTACACCGCCATGACCACGTCGCCGTTCTGCATCATGCCGTCCATCTCGCCGGGGGCCGAGACCCAGGCCAGGACGTTGGGGCCGATCTCGTCTTTCAGCGCCTTGAAGCCGGGGTCGATGTTTTTCTCGCCGCCGCCGCGCAGGCGGGCCATCTCCACCAGAGTGTGCAGGCCGTAGGTGTTGGTCACCGGCGGCATGCCCAGCAGTTGCTTGTATTTGGGGTCCGTCAGGCTTTCCCAGGAATCGGGTGGCGCCCAGCCGCGCTTCTTGAACGCCTCTTCGTTGTAGCCGATGCCGGTGGCGACTACGCCGATCCCGGTGGCTTCCGGGCTGAGTCGGGCCAGGGGATAGAGGTCTTTGTATACCGGCGCGTCGCTGAGTTTTTCACACAGTCCCATCTGCAACGCCTGGTACATCGGGCCGTCGTCCATCATCGCCACGTTGATCTGCTGCCGGCCTTTTTGCGCCTGCAGCTTGGCCAGGGTTTCGGTGGAGTTTCCGGCGACGTAGACAACTTTGACGTTGTGCTGTTTTTCGAAGGCGGGGATGACTTTGTTCTTGTACATCTGCTCGGTGGAGCCACCGACGCCGGCGACGTACAGGGTGGTGTCGGCGAAGGCGCTGGCACTGCCGAACCCGACAAGGGTCAGGGCGACGGCGGTGGCGAGACGAGTAAACGGCTGTGCGGCTGAGGACGAGTTGAGGCTATTCACAGACTATCTCCGAAGTGCGTGGGGCAGATCGAACAATGCGTCAGTTGCCCGGGCGCAAACCCGGGTCATGCATGCACGGTGCATGCTCCCGGCGTATCCGTGCCGGGCCGCGCATCTTCATGTGCGCTATGGGTGTTGACCCGAGTATTGCGACAGCCCATCCATATGGTCAAATACGGATATTCGGGTTAGTTATTCATATTTGATATGGAAGGTCCCATGAATCTCAGGCAGATCGAAGCCTTCCGCAGCGTCATGCGCCACGGTTCCATGACCGCTGCGGCCGAAGTGCTGTACACCTCGCAGCCCAATGTCAGCCGGCTGATTTCGCAGCTGGAGCTGAGCACCGGGCTGAGCCTGTTCAAGCGTGCGGGGGTGCGGCTGATCCCGACCCAGGAAGGCCAGGCGTTCTTTCAGGAAGTGGAGCGTGCGTATGTGGGGCTGGACAGCCTCAAGTTGTCGGCCAAGAACATCCGCAACCTGGGCACCGGGCGTCTGCGGGTGGCGGCCGTGCCGTCGACCGGGATGAGCGTGATCCCCAGGGTGCTGAAGACCTTCACCGATTCACGGCCGGAGCTGACCGTGTCGCTGCACGTGAACTCCTCGCCCACCGTGGAGCAATGGGTCAAATCGCAGTTCTGCGACATCGGCATCGTGGTGCACCCCGGGGATGTCAGCAGTCATCAGGTGGAGTTGCTGGCCCAGGTGCCGGCGGTGTGCGTGCTGCCGGGTGACCATGCGCTGGCTGCGCGTTCGGAGATCACCTTCGGCGATCTGGAGGGGGAAGCGTTTGTCTCGCTGTGCCATGGCGACGGTACGCGCTCGCTGGTGGACGGCTTGTTCGAACAGGCGGGGGTCGAGCGGGTCATGGCGGTGGAGGCGCAGTACAGCGCGATCAATTGCGAGATGGTGGCGCTGGGCATGGGCATCACCCTCGCCCACCCGTTGGTGGCCCGGGATTACCTGCACCTGAACGTGGTGGTCCGCCCCTTCAGGCCGAACATCCTGTTGCCCACGTACGTCATCTGGCCGATCACCCAGGCCCGGACCCGTTTGGCTGAAGAATTCATCGAGACATTGAAGGGGTATTACCGGGAAGTGCTGAAGACCTGAGCTCAGTAGATGACGCTTCGCGTCACAGGGACGCCGAGCGTCCGGCCGGCATGCCCACGCAGAGCGTTGGAATGATCAGAACAGCGCGGCAGTTTCCGCACCGAACGCAAAACCTGCAGGAGCGAACTTGTTCGCGAAGGCGATTGATCAATCGACATAGATGTATCGGATGCACCGGCCCCTTCGCGGACAGGTCCGCTCCCACGGGGGATTGGCGGTTACCCCTCAGGTTGCGCAGCGCCGCAGTTAGATGGTGGATGGTGGGAGGGAACTTGCTCGCGATGCGTTGTTTGACGCTCAGGATGTTTTGCGGATGTACCGGCCTCATCGCGAGCAAGCTCCCTCCCACAAGGACTGGCGTGCAGTCGCGATTTGAAGCAGCGCCACAGCTCCTACAGGTTTTGTGTTTTGTCGCCGGTTAGGGATTGGCCGTGTTTTTTCGCTCCGGCCGGCGTGCCCACGCAATGCGTGGGCACGACCGGCGTCAGATGCCGTTCAGCGCCAGGTCCATCGCGAAGTAGGTGAAGATCAGGTCGGCGCCCGAGCGTTTGATGGCGCCGAGGGTTTCGCGGACCACGCGGTGTTCGTCGATGGCGCCGGCCTGCGCGCCGAACTTGATCATCGCGTATTCGCCGCTGACCTGGTACGCGGCAAGTGGCAGGGTCGAGGCTTCGCGGATGTCGCGGATGATGTCCAGGTACGCACCGGCGGGCTTGACCATCAACGCGTCGGCGCCTTCGGCTTCGTCCATCAGCGATTCACGCAGCGCTTCGCGGCGGTTCATCGGGTTCATCTGGTAGGTCTTGCGGTCGCCTTTCAGCGCGCTGCCGCCCGCTTCACGGAACGGACCGTACAGCGCCGAGGCAAACTTGGTGGAGTACGCCATGATCGGCACGTGGGTGAAACCCGCCGCATCCAGCGCCGCGCGAATCGCCTTGACCTGGCCGTCCATTGCGGCCGACGGTGCAATCACATCAGCCCCGGCACGCGCTGCCATGACGGCCTGCTTGCCGAGGTTTTCAATCGTCGCGTCGTTGTCCACGTGATCGCCGTGCATCACGCCGCAGTGACCGTGGTCGGTGTATTCGCAGAAGCAGGTGTCGGACATCACGATCATTTCCGGCACTGCGCTTTTGATGGTCCGGGAAATCCGCGAGACCAGGCCGTTCTCCTGCCACGTGTCGCTGCCGGAAGCGTCCAGGTGGTGCGAAACGCCAAAGGTCATCACCGACTTGATGCCGGCGCGGGCGTAACGCTCGACTTCCTGGGCCAGCTTCGACTCGGGGATCCGCTGCACGCCGGGCATGCTGTTGATCGGCACGAAATCGTCGATTTCTTCTTCGACGAAAATCGGCAGCACCAGATCGTTGAGGGTGAATTCGGTTTCCTGAAACAGTGCGCGGAAGTTTTCGTTGCTGCGCAGGCGACGGGGACGAGAAGCGGGAAACAGGCTGGACATGGCGGTTCCTGAAGAGGACGGCAAGCGTCAGGCAAATAGCGATGGCGCGAAGCTTATGCCCGCCGCGCTCGCGATTCAAATGCTGCCGCGATAAAGACCGTTGCCCAGCCTGCAATAAAGACCTGAACGTCCCTGCAACCAACTGCTGGCAGCGCGAGTCTGTGCTATCAGACGCGCCGTATTACGCAGCGCGACCTCCTTGGGCGGCACCGGCCTTGAACAGACAAGACACCCCTGCAGATCGACGCAACAACCTGTCCCTGGACGGCCTCAATTTTTTCCTCGCCGACGTGCGCGACGGCCTGGGGCCGTACCTGGCGATCTACCTGCTGGCGGTGCACAAATGGGACCCGGCCAGCATCGGCCTGGTGATGACCCTGGCCGGCATCGCCGCACTGGTCACGCAAACCCCGGCCGGCGCCCTGATCGACCGTTCCAAGAGCAAACGCCTGATCGTCGCCCTCGCCGCACTGTTGGTGACAGCAGGTTGCCTGGTGCTGCCCTTCATCCACTCGTTCACCTGGGTGGCGATCACCCAGTCCATCAGCGCCATTGCCGGCTCCGTGTTCGCCCCGGCCATTGCTGCCATTTCCTTGGGCATCACCGGACCCAAGGCTTTTACCCGCCGCACCGGCCGCAACGAAACCTGGAACCACGCGGGCAATGCCGTCGCGGCGCTGCTGGCCGGCGTCTTCTCCTGGATGTTCGGCCCGGTTGCGGTGTTTTACCTGATGGCGTTCATGGCCGTGGCCAGCATCGTCGCCGTGGCCTTCGTGTCAGGGGATGCCATCGATCACGAGGTCGCACGGGGCTTCGACCCGGCGCACAAGGACACCGGCGAGCAACCTTCGGGCGTCCGCGTGCTGCTGGGCAACCAGCCGCTGCTGGTGTTTGCCGTGTGCTGCGGGCTGTTTCACCTGGCGAACGCCGCCATGCTGCCTCTTGTGAGTCAGAAGCTGTCACAGATCGACATGAGCCTGGCCACGCCGCTGACGTCGGCCTGCATCGTCGCCGCGCAACTGGTCATGGTCCCGGTGGCCTGGCTGGTGGGTGCAAAAGCCGATGATTGGGGGCGCAAGCCGCTGTTGCTGTCCGGTTTCATCATTTTGCCGTTGCGCGGCGTGCTGTATGTGCTGTCGGACAACCCGTGGTGGCTGGTGTCGGTGCAGTTGCTCGACGGCATCGGCGCCGGGGCGTTTGGCGCGCTGCTGCCGCTGGTGGTGAAGGACCTGACGGCGGGCACCGGACGTTTCAATGTCAGCCTGGGGGCGATTTCGACGGTGTTTGGCCTGGGCGCAGCGTTGAGCAACGGCCTGGCCGGACTGGTGATTCAGCGGGCGGGCTACAGCGCCGCGTTCCTGACCTTGGCCGCGATTGCGGCGGTCGCGTTCGTGCTGTTGTGGCTGGCGGTGCCGGAGACGCGGACGCAGTCCAGCGCCAGTCCTGCAAATGCGATTAAAATGCCGGCCACTCCCCTTGCCGACCCTGCCGAATGAACCCTGACGCTCTCGCCACCCTGCACGCCCATCTGATGAACGCCCTGCAACACCCGCCTGAAGAAACCCGCCGTGTGTTCCACGGCCGGGGCCGTTGCTGGCCCGGGCTGGAGCAACTGACCGTGGACTGGATGCAGGGGGTGGTGCTGGTGTCGCTGTTCAAGGCGCCGGCCGAGGCCGAGTTGCAGGCGCTGAACGACCTACTCAAGCAGATCATCGGATCCGAGGCGTGGTCGACCTCGGGCGCACACACCCTGCTGCTGCAGCATCGTTATCTGCCCGACAGCACCACCGAATGGCTGGCCGGCGAGCACATCGATGAATGGACCCTGAGCGAAGGCGGTCTGCGGTACCTCGTGGATTTCGGCAAAAAACAGAACTCCGGGCTGTTCCTCGACATGCGCTACGGCCGCGACTGGGTCCGGGCCAATGCCCAGGGCAAGCGGGTATTGAACCTGTTTGCCTACACCTGCGGCTTTTCGGTGGCAGCGATCGAGGGCGGCGCGCAATCGGTGGTCAACCTGGACATGTCCCGCGCGGCCTTGAGTCGAGGTCGCGACAACCACCGGCTCAATGGCCATGACCTGAGCCAGGTCAGCTTTCTCGGCCACGAGCTGTTCAAATCCTGGGGCAAGGTCAAGAGTACGGGCCCGTACGATCTGGTGATCATCGACCCGCCGTCGTTCCAGAAAGGCAGCTTTCTGCTGACCAAGGATTACCAGCGGGTGCTGCGCAAACTGCCGGAATTGCTGACCGCCGATGGCACGGTGCTGGCCTGCATGAACGACCCGGCCATGAGTGCCAGTTTCCTCATCGAAGGCGTGGAGCGCGAGGCCCCGAGCCTGCGATTCGTGCAGCGGCTGGACAACCCGCCGGAGTTTCCGGATGCGGAGCCGGAGGGCGGATTAAAAGCGTTGGTCTTTACACAGCATGTGATGAATGACGAATAACCGGTTGGAGCGAGGCTTGCCCGCGAATCGTTGTTCCAGCGACACATTTGCATAGTCGTCACTGGCCATTCGCGGGCAAGCCTCGCTCCAACAGATCAGGGCAGCTGCCGGAGGCGCTTTTAAGCACTCAACCTCGATATCACGTCATTGAGCCCTACCGACAACTGATGCAGGTTGCCGCTGGCGACCTGGGTGCGGGTGACGTTGTCCTGGTTGGTGGTGGCGATGGCGGTGATTTCCGTGAGGTTGCGCGAAATGTCTTCGGCCACCGACGTCTGCTCCTCGGCCGCCGTGGCGATCTGGCGGTTCATGTCGCGGATCGATTCCACCGCGGCGGTGATGCGCTGCAGCGAGCTGCCGGCCAGCGCCACTTGGTCGACACTTTCCTGGCTGCGGGCCTGGCCGTTTTCGATGGCCAGGGCGGCATCGGTGGCACCGGTCTGCACCGAGTGGATGATCTGATTGATTTCAGCGGTGGACGCCGCCGTGCGCTGGGCCAGGGTGCGGACCTCATCGGCCACCACCGCGAAACCACGCCCGGCATCCCCTGCCCGCGCCGCTTCAATGGCCGCGTTCAACGCCAGCAGGTTGGTCTGCTCGGCGATCCCGCGAATCACTTCCAGCACTTTGCCGATGCGCCCGCTGTCGGTTTCCAGACGGCGGATGACCTCGGCGGTGTTGCTGATTTCATTGCGGGTCTGGTTGATGGCGGAAATGGTCGCGCCCATCACCTTGTCGCCTTCCTGGGAACAGCGATCCGCTTCGTCTGCCGCCTGGGAGGCTTCGGCCGCATGGCGCGCGACTTCCTGCGCGGTGGCCGACATCTCGTTCATCGCGGTGGCCACCTGATCGGTGCGTTCGAACTGCTCCAGCGTGCCCTGGGCCATCAGCGCGGCGATGGCGTTGAGCTCGCCGCCGGCGCTGTCCAGGTCGGTGGTGCTGCGCTTGAGGCGGGTGAAGGTGTCGGCGAGAAAATCGCGCAAGGTGTTGGCGGCCACAGCCAGGCGCCCCAATTCATCCCGGCGGTTGATGCTGACGCGCTCGCTGAACTTGCCTTCACTCAATTGCGCGACGTACTCGATCAGCATGCGGATCGGGCCGACGATGTTGCGGTTGACCACCCACAGCGTGAGCAAGCCCACCAGCAAGGCGGATGCGAGCATGACCACCGTGCCCAGCAGGATGGTGCGATCAGCGGCGGCGCTGATGGCTATCGATTGTTGGTCACTTTGCTTGCGCAGCTCGGTCACCAGTTCGGTCATCTGCTCGCTGGCGGCGCGGTCCACGCCCTTGACCGCCTGATCCCCGGCCACCGGGTCACCGTTGGCGGCGACGAAGGCATCACGGCCCTTGCGGTAGGCGGTGCCGAGGGTGCGGTGTTCTTCTTTGAGACGTTCAATGCGGGTCTTGAGCGCCGGGTCGATGCCCTGCACGCCACTCAGCTGTCCGAGGGTCGCCTGGACCGCGCGCTCCTGCTCTTCGAACTGGCCCCAGAACTTGTCGCGGTCGGCAGGCAGCTTGCCGCGCAGCAACACGTTCTTCCATTCCTGGACCTGCACCTTGAACTGCAGGTTGGCCTGGTCGATCAGTTGCGAGCCCTGCAAGGGCCCGTCCAGCAGCCCGCGATACGCCTGCACGTTGCTGGACAGAAAATGAAAACACGCCAGCGCAATCAACAGCACCAGCACCAGGCTTGCGCTGAGCAACGCCAGAATCTGGAATTTAAGGGATTTGGACATACGGGGAATCTCGCCGGGAAAGGACCGCTGTCTCCGGAAAAAACCCGGAGGCTGAAAACACCGCCACCTCCCTGTGGCCCTGTCCGGAAAGCGTTCCGCAACAGAGGCTTACCTAGCCTCCATCGACCTGCTGCAGCGGTTCTTTAACCCCGTGGCGTCGCACCCGACGGTCGGTCGACAACCTCGGCCCAGCGTCCAACCGTGGGAGGGCGCTTGCTCGCGATGAGGCCGGTACAGCCGACACATCGTCTGCGTGTCGAACATCCACTCGCGAGCAAGCTCCCTCCCACAGATCGTGCTGAATGCGCCGCTGCGGGTTCCGGCAACCGGCATTGATCGTTCCCACGCTCCGCCTGGGCATGCATTCAAAGACGCTCCGCGTCACGGCCGGGACGCGGAGCGTCAGGGGCGGCGTTACCACGCAGAGCGTGGGACGATCAGCACAACATCGGCCCAGCGTCCAACCGTGGATGACCTGTTGGAGCGAGGCTTGCCCGCGAAGAAGCCGGCACGGGCGATACATTTCCAGCGTCTGGACACCCTTCGCGGGCAAGCCTCGCTCCAACAGTGACCCACCGTCGGACGCGTTATCTGGCTGCGTCACCCCGCCGCAACAAATTGTCTCAACTATCCCGTCACGAGGCAGTCACACACAGAACGAGGCACCCCCCACGCATATCGAGGCCCAATGAGCTTTATTCTTTGCATGACTGTGCTCGGCGTCTTGTTGATGCTGCTCGCACTGACGTCCTCTTACTTGCGCTGGCTGCCGGTGACCACTTCGGCGGTGTGCCTGGCGTTCGGTTTCGCCATCGGCCCCATGGGGCTGGACGTGATGAAGCTAGACGTGCGCACCTCCTTTGAATGGCTGGAACGCCTGACTGAAGTTGCGGTGTTGTTCTCGCTGTTCAGCACCGGGATCAAACTGCGCCTGCCGTTCAACAGCAAAGCGTGGGCCGCGGCGTATCTGCTGGCCGGCCCGGTGATGCTGCTGACGATCCTGGGCACCTGTCTGGCGGCGCACTACCTGCTGGGGATTTCCTGGGGCATTTCGTTGCTGCTGGGGGCGATGCTGTCGCCAACCGACCCGGTGCTGGCCGGGTTGGTGCAGGTCAACAACGCGCAGGATTTCGACCGGGTCAGGTTCGGCCTGTCAGGCGAGGCCGGGATGAACGACGGCACCGCCTTCCCTTTCGTGATTTTCGCCCTGGCGTTTCTGGGCATGCACGACGGCAATTTCGACTGGGTGCAGGGCTGGCTGCTGAAGAACATTGTCTGGGGCGTGCCGGTGGGCTTGCTGCTGGGCTACGGCCTGGGCCGTGGTGTCGGGCATCTGATGATTTACCTGCGCATCAAGAATGCCGACAGCACCTCCTCACCCAATGACTTCCTGGCCTTGGCCTTGATTGCCATGTCTTATGTAATCGCCGAAGGCCTGGGCGCGTTCGGCTTTTTGTCGGTGTTCGCCGCCGGCCTGGGCTTGCGTCAGGCCGAAGCGCAGGTCACCCAATCCGAGCTGCCTTCCGAGCACGTGGCCAAACCGGTGCTGGGCCACATGCACGCCGACCCGGAAACCGCCCTCGCCACCACCGAAGACCTGAGCGATACCCAGCTGGCGGCCGGCGTAATGATGGGCGACATGCTGGCCTTCGGCGGGCTGGTGGAGCGCTCGATGGAAGTGCTGCTGATCACCCTGCTGGGCGCGGCGTTGTCGCTGTATTGGGACTGGCAGGCCATCGGGCTGGGATTGGTGCTGTTTTGCATCATCCGTCCGCTCAGCGTCTGGGTGCTGGTCAGCAAGCGCTTGATGAACGTGCCGCAGAAAGCCCTGGTCAGCTGGTTCGGGATTCGCGGCATCGGCACCCTGTATTACCTGTGCTACGCCCTGGCCCATGGGCTGCCAGCGAACGCGGTGCACACCACCATCAGCATGACGCTGTCGGTGGTGGCGCTGAGTATTCTGCTGCACGGGGTGAGTATTCAGCCGCTGCTGGAACGTTACGAACGCAGCAACGCCGTGAACCGCGACGACTGAGGCCGCACCGGGCCTCGCAGCTTATAGCCGCAGCCCGGTGCTCATGTGGCTGGGCAGTTGCTGCTCAATCTTGATCAGCAGGCTGTCGAGGCTGACCGGTTTTTGCACCAGCAACTCGTCGCGTACCGTTTCGCTAATCAATGCACTGCGGTCGGCAGCCCCGGACATGAACAGCACCGGCAGGTCCGGTCGAATCTGCTTGATCACCTTGGCCAGCACGGCGCCCCCCAGATCCCGCATCAGGCAGTCGGTGATCACGATGTCCGGGCAGGTGTGTTCCAGCGCCTGCACGGCGGCAAACCCGGTGCCGACCGCGTGCACCTGATAACCGACGTCCATCAGTAACTGAGCCAGGGCCTCACGCAGCGTGTCGTCGTCATCCACCAGCAGGACTTTGGCCTGGCAGGTCACGGACCCGGTGTTGGCCTCGGCCTGGATCTGACTGCGCGCGTCATCGACGCGATCATTGACTTTAAGCAGCAAGCGTACCGAGGTGCCGGAAGTCTCACCGCAGGACACCGAGGCCGAGCCGCCGGTCTGGATCGCGAAGCCATAGACCTGGGACAACCCGAGCCCGGTGCCTTCGCCCAGCTTCTTGGTGGTGAAGAACGGCTGAAAGACTTGTTCGCGCACGGTATCCGGCATGCCGGGACCGGTGTCGGTGACCAGCAATTCGACGTACTGCCCGTCTCCCCCGCTCTCGTGGGCGTCGACCAGGCGCGTGGACACGCGAATCCGGCCACGGCCCTGCATGGCGTCCCGAGCGTTGATCAACATGTTGAACACCGCCGACTCCAGCTGGGTCGCGTCGCACAGCACCGTCCCCGGCGCCCGCGCCAGATCGAACTCCAGCACGATGTCGGGCCCCAACACCCGGCCCAGCATCATTTCGATGCTCGCCAGTTGTTCACAGATATTGAGCGCCTGCAGCGTCGGCTGCGTCTCCCGGGAAAACGCCAGCAAACGGCTGATCAGGGCCGCGCCTTTGTCCACGGCCTGCAACCCGACCTGAGCCCAGCGTTTCACCACGTCCGGCTGCTGCGCCTTGCGCTCGACGAACTGGAAGCTGGAGCTGATGGCCTGGAGCAGGTTGTTGAAGTCGTGGGCGATGCCGCTGGTGAGCTGCCCGATGGAGGCGATGCGCTGGTTCTGTCGCAGGCGGGCGTGGGCGGTGTTGTCATCGGCCAGGGCGGCGATGACTTGCAGGCTGAGGTGCCGGGCCTCCTGGTCGCGCTGGGCACTGAGTTCGCGCAGCTGCAACAACGCAGCGGTCTGCCGCGCCAGGGCCTGCAGCGCGTCGAGCTGCCCTTGGTTCAGGGTTCGCGGCTGGTTGTCGATGACGCACACCGTGCCCAAGGCGTGGCCGTCATCGGTGATGATCGGCGCACCCGCATAGAAACGAATGAAGGGTTCGCCCAGCACCAGGGGGTTGCTGCTGAAGCGCGGGTCAAGGGTGGCGTCTTCGACCACCAGCAAGGTGTCGGGCTCCAGAATCGCGTAGGCGCAGAACGCCAGGTCCCGGTGGGTCTGGCTCACCGGCAGGCCGATACAGGCCTTGAACCATTGACGCTCGTTGTCTACCAGCGAGACCAGCCCGATAGGCGCATCACACAGGCGGGTGGCCAGGGCGACGATGTCGTCGAAGGCCTGTTCAGGGAGGCTGTCGAGGATCGCCGAGCGTTTCAACGCCTGAATCCGACGCGCTTCATCAAGGGGTAACGGGGCGGGAATTTCAGTCATGGAAAAGGGTTCGCGCTAATTCGGGCATTGAGCGATGTGCACACTCACGCGCCATCGGTGGAAGATTACGAGGGAGCAAACAGCAGTGGTATCGCGCCCGGAGCCATGATTCAGGATAGCCAGCAACACTGGCAATCGGCCTTTGGACAAGGGGTGCGACCAATGGTCCCTTTAAAGATCGGTTTTATTTTGAGAAGTTCTGTAGATGTCCATCGGCTTCCCATAGACACTGTCGATCACATCATCGGAACAAGCAATTTGACGCTCTACGGCGGGATAGGTAGCTTGCTTAGCATTCAGGGACAAGCCGTCCTGTGCACTCACAGGATCGCGCAACAAGACCGGATTCTTGCCCACTCCCCTTCGCGGACCGCTCGACCCAAGGTCGTACGTTCGCCACTGCGTCCGAGCCCTGTCCATGTCCGTCAACACACCTCAACAGATCGCCGACATCACCATCGAAGCCGGCGTCAAGAAATCCCATCTTCCCGCGACCGCAGTCATGGTGCTGGGCTTCCTGGCCGGGGCGTTCATTGCCATCGGCTTTCTGCTGGACATTCACGTCAGCACCATGATCCCCGCCCCCTGGGCTTCGCTGGGCAACCTGCTGGGCGCCGCCGTGTTTCCGATCGGTCTGATCCTGGTGGTGCTGGCCGGTGGCGAATTGCTGACCGGCAATATGATGAGCCTGCCCACCGCGATGTTTGCCCGACGCATCACCCTGAGTGCCGTCGCCCGCAACTGGGGGCTGGTGACCCTTTCCAATCTGCTCGGCGCCCTGTTCGTCGCCTGGTTTTTCGGCCACGTGCTGGGGTTGACCGAAGGTGCGTTTCTCAACAAGACCGTTGCCATCGCGACCGCCAAGGTCAACGCCGACTTCGAACACGCGTTCATTTCCGGGATCGGCTGCAACTGGCTGGTGTGCCTGGCGGTGTGGTTGTCCTACGCCAGCAAGGACGTGGCGGGCAAGGTGCTTGCCATGTGGTTCCCGGTCATGGCCTTTGTCGCTATAGGTTTCCAGCACGTGGTCGCTAACATGTTCATCATCCCTGCCGCGATTTTCGCCGACGCCCTGACTTGGGCTCAGTTTGCTGAAAACTTCGTCGCGGTGTTCCTGGGCAATGCGGTGGGCGGTGCAATATTTGTCGGTTTGGCGTATTACGTATCTTATTCGAACGTCTTGCAGTCCGCGGTTTCCAACCACGGCGACACAGTGACTTCCGCCAGCGAAATTCAAAAAATGTAAGCCTTCGGGCAGCGGCGTCCTGACGACGCGGCGCTGCCCATGTGGCTTCGAGAGCATCAAATGTCAGAACGAGTGTTATTGGACGGGTTTGCACGCAAGGTCGATTACGTACGGATTTCCGTGACGGATCGCTGTGACTTCCGCTGTGTCTACTGCATGGCCGAAGAGATGACATTTTTGCCGCGCCAGCAGATCCTTTCCCTGGAAGAGATCGAGCAGGTGGCCGAGCGCTTCGTCGCCCTGGGCACCAAGAAGATTCGCCTCACCGGCGGTGAGCCGCTGGTACGCGCCGGGATTGTCGGCCTGTGCAAGCGCATCGCCGCCCTGCCCGGCCTGCGTGAACTGTGCATGACCACCAACGGCTCGCAGCTGGACAAACTGGCGCAGCCGCTGTTCGACGCCGGGCTGAACCGCTTGAACATCAGCCTGGACAGCCTTGATCCGGCGCGCTTCAAGGAACTGACCCGCACCGGCGATCTGGCCAAGGTCATCGCCGGGATCGATGCGGCCAATGCTGCGGGTTTCGTGCACACCAAGCTCAACTGCGTGGTGATGCAGGGTCGCAACGATCACGAGATCAACGACCTGGTGGCCTTCGCCATCGAGCGCAAGCTGGACATCACGTTCATCGAAGAGATGCCGTTGGGTGTCATCAGCGAACACAGCCGCGCCGAGTCGTTTTTCTCCAGCGACCGGGTGCGCGAGCGGATTGCCGAGCGATTCACCCTGATCAACTCCACCGAATCGACCCAGGGCCCGTCGCGCTACTGGCGCGTGGCCGAAGCACCGGATATCCGCATCGGCTTCATCTCACCCCACAGCCATAACTTCTGCGCCACCTGCAACCGGGTGCGTGTGACCGTCGAGGGCCGTTTGCTGCTGTGCCTGGGCAACGAGCACTCGATGGACCTCAAGGCCGTGCTGCGCGCCAACCCCGGCCACCCGGAAAAGCTCGAAAAAGCCATCATCGACGCCATGAAACTCAAGCCCTACCAGCACAACTTCGAAATCAACGACGACGTGCAAGTGGTGCGGTTCATGAACATGACCGGGGGTTGATGCACCGCGATTCGCCCTGCCCCCCCCAAAATGAGGGTCCGCCATTGTGGGAGGGAGCCTGCTCGCGATTCGCCATCGTGTCCCCGAGAATGTGTCGGATGTACCGGCCCCATCGCGAGCAAGCTCCCTCCCACAGACCCGGCGTGGTGTCTGACGACTCAGCGTTGAATGACCCACCGCATTCGCGGGCAAGCGCGCTCCTACAGAGAGGACGCGTGAGGCAGGGATTCGGGTGACCTGACCCACCGTCATCGCAGCCTTCGGCAGCGCCTACACGACATTGGCGTATCCGTTGGAGCGAGGCTTGCCCGCGAAGGCTGAGATATGAACTCCCTGACACCCCGCCACACATTGTAGGAGCGCGCTTGCCCGCGATGGCGGCGTGTCAGACGGCACAAGGTTGCATGACCCACCGCATTCGCGGGCAAGCGCGCTCCTGCAAATAACGCGTTAGCTTGCCGTTTCGACCTTCCGGTGCTTCTCGTACAAAAAGCTCAGCACTTCGTGGCGATACCGGCTGTACAGGGGGTCATCGGCCAGGGCGATGCGGTTGCGGGGGCGTGGCAGGTCGATTTTGAGGATCTCGCCGATCGTTGCTGACGGGCCGTTGGTCATCATCACGATGCGGTCGGACAGCAACACCGCCTCGTCCACGTCGTGGGTGATCATCATCACGGTGTTCTTGAGCTCCATCTGAATTCGCATCACCTCGTCCTGCAAATGCGCCCGGGTCAGCGCGTCCAGGGCGCCGAACGGCTCGTCCAGCAGCAGCACTTTGGGCTGCATCGCCAGGGCCCGGGCGATGCCGACCCGCTGTTTCATGCCGCCGGAGATCTCGCTGGGCCGTTTGTGCAGCGCGTGGGTCATGCTCACCAGCTCAAGATTGCGCAGCACCCACTCGTGCCGCTGCGCCTTGGATTTGCTGTGCTTGAACACCTTGTTCACGGCCAGCGATACGTTTTCGTAAACCGTCAGCCACGGCAGCAGGGAATGGTTCTGGAACACCAGGCTGCGGTCCGGCCCCGGCGAGCGGACTTCCTTGCCGTCGAGGATCACCGCGCCGCTGCTGGAATCGATCAGCCCCGCCACGATGTTCAGCACCGTGGACTTGCCGCATCCCGAATGGCCGATAATGGAAATGTACTCGCCCCGCTCCACGTCCAGGTTGATGTTGCGCAGCACCTGGCTGGACACGCCGTCGCGCTCGAAGCGCTTGTCGACCTTTTCGATGCTCAGGTATTGCCGTGATGGGCTGTTGGAAATCATGTCCGTGCTCCTTAACTGGCCGAAGTGCCGCGCGTGACCAGATGGCCGATGAAGGCCACCAGCCGGTCCAGCATGAAGCCGACGATGCCCACGTAGATCAGCGCCAGAATGATGTCGCTGATGCGCGAGGCGTTCCAGGCGTCCCAGATGAAGAACCCGATGCCGACGCCGCCGATCAGCATCTCGGCCGCGATGATCGCCAGCCAGGACAGCCCGACGCCGATCCGCAGCCCGGAGAAAATGTACGGCGCCGCGGCCGGCAGCATGATTTTGCAGAAGTACTCGACGCCATTGAGGCGCAGCACCTTGGCCACGTTGCGGTAGTCCTCGGGGATGTTGCGCACCCCCACCGAGGTGTTGATGATGATCGGCCAGATCGCGGTGATGAAAATCACGAAGATCGCCGAAGGATGGCTGTCCTTGAAGCCTGCCAGGGACAACGGCAGCCAGGCCAGGGGCGGCACCGTGCGCAGTATCTGGAACAGCGGGTCCAGGGCGCGCATCGCCCAGGTCGATTGCCCCACCAGCACGCCGAGGCTGATCCCGGCGAGCACCGCCAGCACGTAGCCGTACGCCACCCGTTGCAGGCTGGCCAGCAGTTGCCAGGCCATGCCCTTGTCGTTGCCGCCGTTGTCGTAGAACGGATCGACGATCAACTCCCAGGTGTCCTTGATCACTTGGGTCGGTGGCGGCAGCGCGGAGCCGGGCCCGCTGCACAGCACCTGCCAGACCAGCAGCAACAGCGCCGCCACCACCAGCGGCGGCAGCAGGCTTTGCACCACGAACTGGCGCACGCCCTTGATCCGCGCCGGCCAGCGGCTGGCGGTCGATGACAGGTCCACCCGTGCGGCGGCTTTCAGGGGTTTAACGTCTGCGTTCATGCTGTTCTCCCGAACCGAGGGCCGCCATCAGGCGAGGGCTTTGATGGTCTGGCTGTCGAGGTAGGCTTGCGGGTTTTGCGGGTCGAAGGTCTTGCCGTCGAAGAAGGTTTCAATGCCCCGCGACGTGGACGTCGGGATCTGCGCGGCCGGGACGTTCAACTCCGCCGCTGCCGTGCGCCAGATGTCTTCGCGATTGACCTTGTCGATCAGCGCCTGGCTGTCGAAGTCTTGCGGCAGATAACCCCAGCGCTTGTTCTCGGTGAGGAACCACAAGTCATGGCTCTTGAACGGGTAGGAGGCGAACTCGCTCCAGTAGCGCATCATGAACGGGCTGTTCTCCACCACTTTGCCGGTGCCGTAATCGAACTTGCCCTTCATGCGGTCGACGATGTCGTCGTAGGGGGCGTTGATCCAGCGACGCTTGGCGCAGATCTGCGCGACTTCGTCTCGGTTCTCCGGTTTGTCACAGAACATCTGCGCCTCCATCACCGCCTTGAGCAACGCCTTGGCGGCATTGGGGTTGGCGTCGACGTAATCGGCGCGCAGTGCCAGCGCCTTTTCCGGGTGGTTGTTCCACAGCTCGCCGGTGGTGTTGGCGGTGTAGCCGATCTTCTGGTTGATCAACTGCGCGTTCCACGGCTCGCAGACGCAGAAGCTGTCCATGCTGCCGACCTTCATGTTGGCCACCATCTGCGGCGGCGGCACGACGATGGTCGACAGGTCTTTGTTCGGATCGATCCCCCCCGCAGCCAGCCAGTAACGCAACCACAGGTCGTGGGTGCCGCCGGGAAAGGTCATCGCGGCGCTGACCGGCTTGCCCGCGGCCTTGCGCGCCGCCAGTGCGGTCTTGAACGGCGCGGCATCCACGCCCACCTTGAGGTCCGCGTACTCATTCCCCACCGAAATGCACTGACCCGCCAAGTTCAGCCGGGCGAGGATGTACATCGGCACCGGCTGATTGTTCGGCGTGACCTTGCCCGCCGAGATCAGGTACGGCATGGGCGTGAGAATGTGCCCGCCATCGATGCCGTTGCGCGCCGAACCCAGCACCAGGTTGTCACGGGTGGTGCCCCACGACGATTGCTTGAGCACTTCAACGCCGGTCATGCCGTACTTGGCGAACAGCCCTTTTTCGTCTGCCACAAACAGCGGCGCAGCGTCGGTCAGGGCAATGAAGCCCAGTTTGGCGGAGGTGGTTTCGACACCGTCGGTACCCGCCGCCCAGACCGCCGATTGCAGGCCGGGCGGCAGGATGCTCAACGCGGCACCCGCGCCCAGCACGCTCGCCGATTTTTTCAGAAAGGACCGGCGTTGCGCATCGTGCTCGTCATGTCCTGCGATTACTGGCTGTTCGTCCATCGTCGATCCCCTGAGAAGCGCGCATAAAAAAACGGCGTACACGCTCTCAAGGCCTGGCCTGATGAGAGAGTGGACGCCGTTGTCCGGAATTCGCTGCGGGGCCGATGTGTCCATCCCGGGATGGCCGGCCTGCGCTTAGCTCAAAGCAGTTTGCATGCCACATCGACTGGCATGAGCTGCAGGGCACGGTGCGTCGGTTATCGGGTTTGATTCGCCGCAGGTTTCAGCAGGCAATGCTGGCGGGGTGAGCGCACAGATGTGGGGCGACTGATCACAGTCTTGCGCAGCGCAAGTGCAGCCAGCGGTCACTTGCGTTTGCGCGGGGTCGGGCGCCCGGCAGCGAACGCCAGCAGGGTCTGGGCGACGTCCACCATACGTTGGCCGCGCTCCATGGCCGAGACCCGCAGTCGCTCGTAGGCCTCGCTCTCACTCAGCCGGTGTTCGTCCATCAACAGGCGCTTGGCCCGCTCCACCAGCTTGCGTTCGCTCAGGGCTTCGCGCGCTTCGTCGCGCTCGTCGTTGGCACTCAGCAGCTGCTGGGTCTGGGAGTGCAGCAGGTCCAGCACCGAGCGACCCAAGTGATGACCGAGGCCGTCCTGGGGGGCGCTGTCCAGGTCCAGCGCCTGAATGTTGAACAGCAGCGCTTGATCGACGCCGCCGGCCGATTCGAGGCTGACCAGCCGATTGAGCAGCGCGCGGTGATTGTCCAGGTCGGCCCGGGCCTGCTTGATGCTGGTCTGGCAGGTGTCCAGCAGCACGGCAGCCAGGTGCACTTCGACCTCGCGCATGGCATCGATGCGCTGGGTGTTGAGTTCGAACCACAGCTGCGACAGGGTCGAGTCGACCTTGGCCGTCTCGCAGGTCTTGAGCGCCACGCCGCGCAGCTGGATGACGTGGCCGAACGTGTCACTGGCCTGCAGCGCACGCCAGAGGCCTAGCCCTGCAGCGTCGGTAAACTCGGCAAACGTCTGGAAGCAGCGCTCCTGGCTGTGGGCCAGGTGCGCGATGCGGTCACGCAACGGCGGGTCGAAATAACCGGCCGCAAATCCTGTCACACCGGCGGCCCGCTCCTGCCCGGCCAACTCCTTGCCCTGCATGAAATTGAACATCGCGACCAGCACCCGGGTGGTCACCGGATCGATGGCCGTGTCCGCCGCTTCGAAGACCACCGCCAGCAGTCCGCCGATCAGGCGACTCAGCGCCGCCGTGGCGTCCAGCGGTGTCAGCAGGTGGTCGCGGATACGCCGGCGCAGGCGTGGCAGTTCATCCAGCCCGTGCATCACGTACGCCAGGCGGTTGAACAGGCGGGCACGGTCCGACGCACTCGCCGCCTCCAGATCAATGCCCTCGAAGCGCTCCACCACGTGGCGCTCGATGACTTTGGCTTCGTCGGTCAAGGCATTGAGCTGGGCCAGGTGCGCGGCGGTCTGGCTGCCCAGAAACAGATTGGAATACCCGCGTTCGCGTTGCAGCGCATGCACCAGCTCACCGATCCGCGTCACCAGCTCGCAGGTCTGCGCCAGCCCTTCCAGCCCCTGCAACTCGCTGCGGCGCGCAGCCAGCATGAAACGCAATGCGCTTGGCATGGTGGTGTCAGTCATGGGCATCAGGTTCTTTGAGGGGGGTGGTGAAGCGGTATGCAAAAGCGGGTCCATTCCATGCCTGGCGTAAGACGGGGAGATAAGGCTGCCCTGCCCGGCTTGACACACTTGTAACAGTGGGTTGACGCGAATTTAAAATCCGGTAGCTTCCGTTTCCGCAGGTGGGTAAATCCTGAATCACCGCGAAGCGCCGCTTGCAGGCGCATCGTAAGCACGCTCTAAGCGCAGCCGGCTTCAGGGCCCGCCACTTACATCCTTAGCTCCTTTCGAGGGGCTATTTTTTTGCCCGAAGGAAATGGACTTCCCTTTGAATTTTTATCTGGACGAAAGCGGCCTGACCGAAACGCTCAACGCTTCACCCCTCCTGAACAAGCGTCTCGAAAGCCTCTTCTATCAGGCTCACATCGGTGGGCCGCACCAGCCGCGCGACTTCCTGGCCGTCGCGGAAGAAGATCAGGGTCGGCCACAGTTTGACGCGGAACGAGCGACCCAGCGGGCGGCCGCTGCCGTCTTCGATTTTCACGTGGCGCACGTTGGGGAAGTCGGCGAAGACTTCGGCGATCAGGGGTTGCGCAGCCTTGCAATGGCCGCACCAGTCGGTGCCGAACTCGATGACGCTGGTGCCGGGTAACGCGTTGATCTCGTCACGGCTGGGGGCGGTGGTGGCGTAGGGCGTGCTCATGAGGGGATGCTCCGAAGGATGGCGGCTGATGGGAGTTCGTATGACAGCTGACCCGTACAGCCGCTAAAAGGTGCCGCAATCCTGATTCGCCTGACGCACCGCACGCACAGGTTTACTGCCGCTGCGCGCCAGATCGTCAGCAAGCTGGACGCCCACGGCCTTCGGCCAGAATCAAAAGCCCGGACGCGGAGCGTCAGTCACGGCATGCCCACGCAGAGCGTGGGCATGATCAGGAGCACCGCACTCTGCTTCTGCCCAAAGGGCGTGGGAGCGATCACGAGCATCGCGCTCTGCTTCTGCCCAAAGGGCGTGGGAGCGATCACGAGCACAGCAATCTGCTTCTGCCCAAAGGGCGTGGGCGCGATCACAAGGCCTGCAATCTGCTTCTGCCCGGAGGGCGTAGGAGCGAGGCTTGCCCGCGATGGGCTGCGAAGCGGCCCTGGTCCAGACAAAGCAATATGCTTGACTGGACCGCAATCGCAGCCCTCCGTGGCTCGGAAGCGCCTGCCAAAAGCGCGCTGGCTCAGATCACAAAGCGCGTCACCAGCGCATTCAGGTCCACGGCCAGGCGTGACAGCTCATGGCTGGCGGCGCTGGTCTGGTTGGCCCCGGCGGCGGATTGAGTGGACAGGTCGCGAATGTTCACCAGATTGCGGTCCACTTCCCGCGACACCTGCGCCTGCTCTTCGGACGCGCTGGCGATCACCAGGTTGCGTTCGTTGATCTGGGCGATGGCTTCGGTGATCAGTTCCAGCGCATCCCCGGCCGCGTTGGCCAGGCTCAGGGTGCTGTGGGTGCGGTCGGTGTTTTTGACCATCGACTGTACTGCTTCACCGGTGCGGGTCTGGATGCCCGCGACCATCTGCTCGATTTCCTGGGTCGATTGCGCCGTGCGATGGGCCAGCGCCCGCACTTCGTCGGCCACCACCGCAAAGCCGCGCCCCGCCTCGCCTGCCCGGGCCGCCTCAATGGCCGCGTTCAAGGCCAGCAGGTTGGTCTGCTCGGCGATGGAGCGGATCACGTCCAGCACTTTGCCGATGTCCCGGCCCTGCTCTGCCAACCCTTGCACCAGGCCGGACGTCGCCTGAATTTCGGTGGCCATGGATTCGATGGATTTGACCGTATCGACCACCCGATCGCGCCCCTGACGCGCCGTGTCGGTGGACTGCCGGGAGGCGTCGGAGGTGGAGACCGCGTTGCGTGCCACTTCTTCCACCGCTGCCGTCAGCTCGTTGACCGCCGTGGCAGCTTGTTCAATTTCGTTGTTCTGCTGCTGAAGCCCCTTGGAAGACTCCTCCGTCACCGCGTTGAGTTCTTCAGCGGCGGATGCCAGCTGCGTCGACGACCCGGAAATCAGTGCGATGGTCTGGCGCAGGTTGGTTTGCATCGCCACCAGCGCTTCCAGCAACCGCGTCGGTTCATCGTTGCCGTCTACGGTAATCGGTCGCGTCAGGTTGCCCGATGCAATGTCTTGCGCCGCACGCAGCGCTCTGGACAGCGGGTTGACGATACTTTTGGTCAGCAGCCAGGCCAGGAGCACGGTCAGCAGTACCGCGAAAACCGAAACCCCGATCACGCCTGTCAGTGCATTGTCATACTGCTGTTTTGATTCAATCGCCGCCTTGGCGGCTTCTCGGTTATTAAGGCTGATAAGTTGATTGATCTGCACACCCATCAAATCAGTCGCCTCTTTCATGCGGGTGTTAATCAACGTACGCATGTCTTCGGTTTTATCTTGGCGCGACAGCTCTAGCACTTGGGTCTGCACCTGAAGGAAGGTGGCCAGCGTGGTATCGAACTGTTTGAAAATAGCCGATTCCTCATCCCCCATGTCGATAGTGGCGTAGTGTTTTTTTGCGTCTTGCAACTTACCGATCAACTCAGCAATGCGGCCTTCGGTCTCCTTCAGGCTGGCAGGTTCGCGGTTGACGAGGGTGCGGAACGACGTGATCCGCAGGCGCAGAGAACTTTCCATCATGTTGCCAAGCAAACCGACGCTGGGCAGCATATTGGTTTCCATTTCCGTGGTCGCCTGGCGGATGAGTACCATCCGGTTAATCGAGAAAATCCCGAGCCCCACGACCAGCAACGCAATAAACGCAAATCCCAGAAACGCGCGCGGCGCGACATTGATGCTTCTGATAGACATGGACACACCCTCATTAGTTATCGTTATTTGCGTCCGAGCCTCAGTACTACCGAGCGTTCGCGAGTGGGCTGTTTTGTGATGACAGGGCGATAGTTACATTAACGCCTCAAGACCTTTGAGCACCTGAGCGTACTATCGGCCGCCGTGAACGTACGTTGAGTAACAACGTGCAGTATTTTAAAACAAGCGTTCAATAATGAATTCCTTGCCACCCGAAAACGTTTGCTGCATCTGATTTATAACTAATAACGCCAGATAACGGAGTTTTCACTTTAATTTCACGCGCGATGATTATCGTGAGAATGTTTAAGTGCACCAACAGACGCCATAACGGCACATGCCTGATGATAAACAGCGCTGAATAAAGCAGATGAAACGATTCACCCGATTTAAAACATGACGCGTATCAAGGGATTAAAAAAAACCGCGCTTATGTAGGAAATTTTTCTCCAAACTGTCAGAAGTCGGTGCTACTTTTACTGTCTGACAGGACTGTCTACCCGCACGTCGATGAACGCAGCGCATTTTACGCGTCGCCATGGTCTGGCAAAGGCGTTGCAGGCCTGATTCTGCTGTGTGCGATCAGGGGTGACGGGACTGGTTTCCTGCCCAGCGGAGCGTTGGCATTGCTCGATTGAACGAGGTAGGCCCCATGAATAAAGTCACCTTCCCCAATGCCTGCCAACTGATGCGCTGGCATTTCCATCCGGTTGGATTTGAAGCCAACATGGATGCACCCAGTAGCATGGTTGCGCGCCTGTTCGATCGTGCCAGTGGCGAAACGGTCATCGCCATCGCCGGCATTCCCTGCGCCACGGTAATGAACGCCCTGGACGTGGAACGCATCATCGAGGCCATCGAGCTTGAACTCGAAAGCTTCGTCCCGCCGCAGACGGTGTATCTGAATCAGGCGTGAGCCTGTCGGCACATGACACGCTTTTGATTCTGCCCGGAGGGCAGAAGTCAATAGGGTATTCCCGGAAGGATCACTCCCGAGCTACTCCTGCACCACCGCCCCGCGCTGATCCTCGAAAAACGCTTTGTCCCCGGCAATCCGCGCCGAGGCCCTGGGCAGGTGGGCGTCGTCCTTGCCATTGGCGTCGATGTACCAGTAACAGTGCCGCACCGCACGGGTGATCGCCACATAGGCCAGGCGCAACACCTCATCCTTCTGCGCGTTGTCGAACGCTTCCAGATCACCCTCCTTGCCCAACCCGGCCAGCAGGTACACCTGATTCTTGTACGGCGAGTGCGTCAGGTGCTGGCAATCGCCCAGCAGGAACACGGCATCGGCCTGCAGACCCTTTGAGCTGTGGTAGGTCAGTTGCTTGAAGCGTCGGTCGGCCGCCGGCAGCGCGTAATCGGCATCGGCCAGCGACTGCACGGCCTCGGGCAACCTGGCTTTGTCGCTGCCCTTGCGGTAGAGCAACAGCACCGAGTCGCCCGCGTTGTAGTGTTCGATCAGCCGGGTCGTCAGTTGATCGTCGTCGCGGTCCAGCACGGTCACCGGCAGCAGCGTCTGTTCGGCCCCGCTGGCCCGGGCTTTCTTGCCGGGGATCGCAGGCGCTGCACGGACAATGTGCTCGGCGGCGTCGATGATGTGCTGATGGCTGCGAAAGTTCTCGCTGAGCATCACTTTGGTGGTGGCCGGCGACGAAAACTCCCTGGCGAATTCCATGAAGTATTTCGGCGAACTGCCGCGCCAGCCATAGATCGACTGCCAGTCATCGCCCACGCACAGCAATGAAGACCGCTGTGCGCCACGCCCGGTGTGCAGGGCCGGTCCACGGCGGCGGATCTCCCGCAGGCTGGCGCGAATCCACGAGACGATCTGCGGCGAGACGTCCTGAAACTCATCGATCATCAGGTGCGCGAGGGGACGCAAGCCCTCATCGCTGACCAGCCTAAGGTTTTCCGGGGACTGCTCGCCGAACAGCGAAAACATCCGGTTGTAGGTCATGACCGGCGGCGACTGATCCAGCAAGTGATCTTCGAAGGCTTTCCAGAACAGGCTCAGGGCTTCGAAGAAAAAGCGGTCCGGGTCGTCTTCGGGAAAGCTCATCTGCGACACCGCCAGCGGGACGTCCAGCCCCAGGTTCTCGATGAAGCTGGCGGCCGCCACGAAACAGTCCAGCAGCGGCGCCGCGCTCAGTTCGCCATTGACCTTGTAGTCAAACCCCGGCCCGGCCACGGCTGCACCCGACAACGACTGCAAAAAGTCCTTGGACGACTGGTAGTTTTCGATCCAGATCAATGGTTTGCGGCAGAAAGCTTGAAACAGGGTGCGCTTGATCACCCATTCGGCCCAGACCGGCAGCTTGGCATCCGGGCGGCGCAGGTGCTGGTCTTCGCTGGGGTCGAAGCCGAGGACAATCCAGGCGTCCAGCGCCGGAGAATAGCCATGAACATGGAACGACAACCCGCTGATTTCAATAACATTACGCATAGGTTCGATGCCCTGGATAGGCCAGGCGCCCGCGCGGATCCACAAGTCCTCAATCACGTCGCACAGTTCTTCATCCCGTTTCGAGGACAAACCCATGACGGTGATGCGTTTCTGCACGTCGGGGTGGTCGCGGTCCAGTTCCTTGAGTTGCAGCGCGTGGCGATACAGCGGCGCAATGACCTCCCGAAAGCGCTCGTTGCTGGCGTACAGGTCCCGATAGCACAAATTCATCTGCTGGCGCTGGGCGTCATTGATCCGCAGATCAAACGGGTTGCTGTCGGCGCCCCCATCGAACAGGTTGCCGGACTGGCTGCTGAGGTTTTCGAACGCCTGCAATTGCTCGAACCCCGGCAGGCTGCGCACCAGCGGCAGGATGCGCGAATGAAAGGTTCGCACCACCTCGCGGGCGTCTCGCAGGCTGAGGCTGCGCCCCCACAACGCCATGACCTCGATGAGCTTGTTGATGAAGTCCTTGCGCGACTCACGGGTGAAGGTCACCACGGTCATCGAATCCAGCTCGAAGCCCAGGTAGTGATGCAGCAGCAGTACCCGCAGCACCAGCGAGGTGGATTTGCCCGCCCCGGCGCCAGCGATGACATAGGTTGACGGCGTGTCGCTGAAGATCATCTTCCACTGCGCGGCGGTGGGCTGCGCATGGGCCGGCAGGTGCTGGGCCACGTCGGCCTTGATGCGTTTTTTGAGTTCAGTGGTGAGCGGCAGGCGCCAGTCATCAAACAGGTGGTTGTCGGTCTGCGGCCCGCGGTGGTCCTGCGGGCGTGTGTCGCGGATCACCAGCACCTGACGGCCCTCCTCGATCCCGTCCAGATGCCCTTCGGCATAGCCTTCGTTCATGCCTTCCATGTGGCCGTTGAGGTAGCCGTCGGCGTGGCCCTGATGCCAGGACGGCACGTGCTGCGCCTGCAACCGCGACAGGCTGCGGCCCATCAGTCCGGCCAGCAGGCGTTTGAAGAACGGCAGGCGCTCAGGGGTGGACAATTCGGGGGGCATTTCGTGGATGGGCTCGGCAGAAGGATCGTGCGGCACGCGGGCTCCAGATATCAGCGGGTGAACGTGAGAGCCGGCTATGGTCCCCTCATTCGCCGCCAAGCTCCAGCGAAATGCTTGTTGCTCATGGGTTTAGCCGATCAAGTGCACGTAGTCTCGCAGCTTCAGCACCTGTCGGAGCGAGGCTTGTCCGCGAAACCAGCAACGCAAGCGATCAGGCAAACCGGGCCATGGCCTTCGCGGGCAAGCCTCGCTCCAGCGAATATTGCATCTATAAAACCGATTGATTTAACACAAAACTTACGCTTTTTATCGATACGAATCTGATCAATCATTAACCCATCGACAATGCGTCATCATTCAGCGGCGCGGGTAGCTCCCTGTAGCCACCCGGCCCCGCTCTGGAGGAAATATCATGCTGCAACTGAGACCCTTCAACACCCTGGGCGGCGCCAACCACGGCTGGTTGAACGCGCATCACCACTTTTCCTTCGCCGAGTACTACGACCCCAAACGCATGAACTGGGGCAACCTGCGCGTCTGGAACGACGACGTGATCCAGGCCGGCACCGGTTTCCCGCGCCACCCGCACCGGGACATGGAAATCATCACTTATGTGCGTGAAGGCGCGATCACCCACGAAGACAGCCTGGGCAACCGTGGCCGTACCGAAAAAGGTGACGTGCAGGTGATGAGTGCGGGCACCGGCGTGGCCCACAGCGAGTACAACCTTGAGTCCGAGGAAACCCGCATCTTTCAGATCTGGGTCATCCCGGACGAAATGGGCGCACCGCCGTCCTGGGGCGCCAAGCCGTTTCCGAAAGGCGACCGCGAAGGCTTTGTGACCCTGGCCAGCGGCCGGGCCGACGACGACATCGAACTGCGCATCCGGGTCAATGCCCGCCTGGTGGCGGCCAACCTGAAAGCCGGTGAAACCGCCGAGTACGTGCTGGATGCGGGACGCCGGGCGTACCTGGTGCCCGCCACCGGGGTCATCGACGTGAACGGTCTGCGCGCCGAAGCCCGCGACGGTATTGCAGTTGAAGCTGAGCGTACGCTGCGGGTAACGGCCATCGAAGACAGCGAAATCGTCTTGATGGATGTGGTGTGACCTGACACCGGGCAGTCAACAAAAAACCCCACCTGTGTGAGCAGGCGGGGTTTTTTATTGAGCGTGTGGGGAGCCCGATTTGTGGGAGGGAGCTTGCTCGCGATGGGCCGTGCATTCGATACATCTCTATCGTCTTTACGGTCGTTATCGCGAGCAAGCTCCCTCCCACAATGCACCCCCCACCCTCATGCGGGATGGTATCAGCGTGGCGCGATGGCGTTATCCACCAACACCTGCGCTTCTTCCACCAGGCGCTTGAGGTGATCCTCGCCCACGAAGCTTTCGGCGTAGATCTTGTAGATGTCCTCGGTGCCTGACGGACGTGCCGCGAACCAACCGTTCTCGGTGGAGACCTTCAACCCGCCAATCGCCTGATCATTGCCCGGCGCCTTGCTGAGGATGTTCTGGATCGCTTCACCCGCCAGCTCGGTGGATGTCACCTGCTCCGGCGACAGCTTGCTCAACAGTGCTTTCTGCTCCGGATTGGCCTTGGCCTCGACGCGTGTGGAATACGGCTTGCCCAGTTCTTCGGTCAGTGCTTCGTAGATTTCACTGGGGTCGCGGCCTTTCCGCGCGCGGATTTCCGCGGCCAGCAGCGCCGGGATCAGGCCATCCTTGTCGGTGGTCCAGACCGTGCCGTCGCGACGCAGGAACGATGCGCCCGCGCTTTCTTCGCCGCCGAAGCCCAAGGTGCCCTCGTACAGGCCCTGGGCAAAATACTTGAAGCCCACCGGCACTTCATACAGCTTGCGGCCCAGACGCCGGGTCACCCGGTCGATCATGCCGCTGCTGACCACGGTCTTGCCCACGGCCGCATCGGCGCGCCAGTCCGGACGGTTCTGGAACAGGTAATCGATGGACACCGCCAGGTAGTTGTTCGGCGCCAGCAGGCCACCGGTCGGGGTCACGATGCCGTGGCGGTCGTGGTCCGGGTCGCAGGCGAAGGCGACCTGGTAACGGTCCTTGAGGCCGATCAGCCCCTGCATGGCAAAGTTGGACGACGGGTCCATGCGGATCTTGCCGTCCCAGTCGACGCTCATGAAGCGGAACGTCGGGTCCACGTGCTTGTTCACCACGTCCAGGTTCAGGCCGTAGTGCTCGCCAATCGCGGACCAGTAACGCACACCGGCGCCGCCCAGCGGGTCGACGCCCAGGCGCAGATTCGCGCCACGGATGGCATCCATGTCGATCACGTTTTTCAGGTCAGCGACGTAGGTGTTGACGTAGTCATGGCGGTGGGTGGTGTCGGCGCGCAGGGCTTTTTCGTAGCTCATGCGGGTCACGCCCAGCACTTTTTCGGCCAGCAATTCGTTGGCCTTGGATTCGATCCACTTGGTGACATCGGAATCGGCCGGGCCGCCATTGGGCGGGTTGTACTTGAAGCCGCCACTCTCGGGCGGGTTGTGCGACGGCGTGATGACGATACCGTCGGCCAGGCCCGACGTGCGGCCCCGGTTGTAGCAAATGATCGCGTGGGACACCGCAGGGGTCGGGGTGAATTCGTCGTCCTGGGAAATCATCACTTGCACGCCGTTGGCGGCCAGGACTTCCAGCGCCGTGACGCTGGCCGGGGTCGACAGCGCGTGGGTGTCGGCACCGAGAAACAGCGGGCCGTCGATGCCCTTGGCCTGGCGGTACAGGCAGATCGCCTGGCTGATGGCCAACACGTGCCACTCGTTGAAGCTCAGTTCGAACGAGCTGCCCCGGTGGCCGGACGTACCGAACGCCACGCGCTGGGTGGCCACTGAGGCGTCGGGCTGACCGGTGTAGTACGCGGTCACCAGACGGGGAATATCGACCAGCAATTCTGCAGGCGCCAGTTTGCCCGCGAATGGACTGATACTCATGCGAAACCTCCATGGAGGAAAAGGGAATTAGGCTTGGCGCTAAGAGAAAGCACCTACAGCGTATTTGGGAAATTGCCTACATAGCGGCAGTTTACTGGCAGTTTGACCACCCCGCTCGCCTAACGATCCGTAAACGCTTGAGCGGTCTGCAAACAGACCTGACGACGCCGTGTCAGAGCGCCCACCAGGTCGGCAGCAACTGCTGCACCTTGCGCTCGGCAAAGCGGTCGTCGATCAGCATCACCACCCCCTGATCGTCCAGCCCGCGAATGACCCTGCCCGCCGCCTGCACCACTTTCTGCAAACCGGGGTACAAGTAGGTGTAGTCGTAACCGTCGCCGAACAACAGGTTCATGCGCTGTTTGAGTTGCTCGTTGATCGGGTTGATCTGCGCCAGCCCCAACGTGGCGATGAATGCGCCGATCAAGCGTGCCCCCGGCAGATCGATCCCCTCACCGAATGCGCCGCCCAGCACCGCAAAGCCGATCCCGCGGCTGCTGTGAGTGAAGCGGTCGAGAAAGCCCTGGCGGTCGGCTTCGATCATGCCCCGGGATTGCTGCCAGATCGGCAGTTCCGGGTGATTGCGCTGCATCAGCTCAGCCACCTGTTGCAGGTAATCGAAGCTGCTGAAGAACGCCAGGTAATTGCCCGGCCGCGCGGCAAATTGCTCGGCCATCAGCTCGACGATGGGCGCCAGCGAGGCCTGGCGATGGACGAAACGCGTGGAAATCCGGCTGACGATGTGCACGTCCAGTTGCGCCCGGGTGAACGGCGACTCGACGTCGACCCAGGCGGTGTTGTCCGGCAGCCCCAGCAGATCGGCGTAGTAGCGGCGCGGGTTGAGGGTGGCGGAAAACAGCACGGTGCTGCGTGCGGCGGTCAGGCGCGGGCGCACGAACCCGGCCGGCACCACATTGCGCAGGCACAACCTGGACAACGCCGGCTTGTTGCCGAACTCGCGCTTGCTGATGTCGAAAATGAAGTGCTCGTCGAACACCTCGGCGATCTTGCCGAACTGGATGGCTTCGAAATAAAACGCCTGCAGTTCACCGTTGGCGGCCTGGGGCTGCTCGTTGAAGTAATCGCCGAACAGCGTGATGCACTGGCTCAGCAAGAGCAGGAACCTGGCCGGCAGACCGGGATAAGCCTGATACGGCGCGATCTGCTCCTTGTGCAGCGCGTTCCATTCGCGGTGCAGCCGTTGCAAAGGTTTCTTCAGCGGCTCGGGGGCATGCTGGCGCACGGTGTTCAGGCTGTGCTGGTCCAGCGTGGCGCTGTACATCGAGCGCGTGCGTTCGACCATGTTGTGCGCTTCGTCCACCAGCACCGCGACCCGCCACTGATTGAACTGGCTCAGGCCGAACAGCAAGGCGCTCAGGTCGAAATAGTAGTTGTAGTCGCCGATGACCACGTCCACCCAGCGCGCCAGCTCCTGGCTCAGGTAGTACGGGCACACCTGATGGCGCAACGCGACCTCCCGCAAACCGGCCTGATTCAGCCACGGTTTGATCAAGGCCTCGCTACGGGCGGCGGGTAGTCGGTCGTAAAAACCCTTGGCCAACGGACAGGAATCGCCGTTGCAGGCTTTGTCCAGGTGTTCGCACGCCTTGTCCCGGGCCACCAGTTCCAGCACGCGCAGGGTCAACTCCGGTGCGCTTTTGCCGATCACGCTCAGGGCGTCCAGCGCCAGCTTGCGGCCGGGTGTCTTGGCGGTCAGAAAGAATATTTTGTCCAGCTTCTGGATCGGCGCCGCCTTGAGCATCGGGAACACCGTGCCGATGGTCTTGCCGATCCCCGTGGGCGCCTGGGCCATCAGGCAACGGCCGGTGCTGACCGCCTTGTACACCGTTTCCGCCAGCACCCGCTGCCCGGTGCGAAAGCCCGCATGGGGAAATTTAAGACTGGCGAGCACCTCATCGCGCTCCTTGCGGTGGGCCATTTCCTGCTGTGCCCAGGTGAGGAAGACCGCGCACTGCTGCTCGAAAAACGCCTGCAGCTCCGCCGCACTGAAGCGCTCGCGGATCAGGGTTTCCTGTTCATTGATGATGTTGAAATACACCAGCGCCACGTGCACGTCGGCCAGGTTCAGTTGCTGGCAGAGCAGCCAGCCGTAAATCTTGGCCTGGGCCCAATGCAACTGGCGATGGTTGGCGGGCATGGCGGTCAGGTCGCCGCGATAGGTTTTCACTTCTTCGAGCTGATTGAGCCCAGGGTCGTAACCGTCCGCCCTGCCCCGCACGGTCAACGCGTGGTAATGCCCGGACAGCGGGACTTCGGTGCGGTAGTCCGGGCCCCGCCGGGCGGCGACGGTGCGATGCCCGGCGATGCCTTCCTGGGCGGTGGGCGACGGGGTAAAGCGCAGATCCAGATCGCCGACCTTGGCCGTGAACTCGCACAGCGCTCGCACGGCGACCACGTAGCCCGCCTCGGTCACAAGGGCGGGCGTCTCAGTTTCAGGGAGGCGCGCAGGCACCGCGTCGGGCACGTCGGAGGGAACAGGAATAATGGGAATCACAAAACGAATGGGCCGCAAGCTGTAGGTACTGGACGGACGTACAGATAACAGTTGCGGGCCCCTTCCCGCAACCGAAAGCGATCAGCGGGCCTGATCGGCTTCTGGCCTGAACACGGCGTCGCTGATCTGGCTGGCGATCATGTTCAGGCGCTTTTCCCCCTGCTGAAAAATCTGGATCATCCGCAGCACCGCTTGCGCGTCGGGTGAATTCCCTGCGGCTTCAAGGCGATCAGCAATTCGCGCGAGCTCAACGGCTGACCATTTCAGGTCGGAACTGATGCCCTGCAAATCGCGCCGCGTCTGCGCACTGGTGTTTGTTGCTGTCATATTTCCTACCTCCGTCACAGAATCATCACTCGCGTCCTGCCGAATGATTTCTCTATTTGCAGTACACCGTCCACAGCTCATCCATGCGCGTCGTAAAACTGGGGCTTTTCATCTCTCGCCGCATGCCCCACTCAGGGTTGATGCGCACGCTGGCGACTCTCAGCGTTCCCCTGCCCCATCGCGCGTTGATTTCGTCCAGCACGCCCATGACCTTCTCGGTCGCTTCGGGTTGCGAAACCGTAAAAAGATCCTCCGTATACTCCGTGCGCTGACAGAGATTGAGCAGCAGGACTTCCGCCTTGCTGTACTTGAAGCCGGGCCGAAACACTCGGTCTACTGCCTCCACAGCCGCTTTGGTCATCAACCGTACGTCGTCGGTGGGGTAAGGCAGCTCCACCAGGACGCCGTTCGCATATTTGGCTTCTTCCGGGTTGAACATCCCCGTCCTGACACTCACCCGAATCTTCTTGCACAGCGACTGCTGCGCACGCAGCTTCTGCGTCGCTCGCTGCATGTAGGTCGCCACCGCCTCTTTGATGGGTGCGATCTCGGTCAGGCGCACGCCGAACATGCGGCTGCAGCAGATTTCCTGCTTGGGCGGGTCGGGCTCGTCCAGTTCCAGGCAGGGCGTGCCTGCCAGCTCGCGGGCGGTCTTTTCAATGACGATGCTGAACTTGTTGCGCAGCATCACAGGATCAGCCCTCGACAGATCCCAGGCGGTCTTGATGCCAAGGCCTTCCAGGTGAATCGTCATCTTTCGCCCAATGCCCCAGACGTCGCTCGCCTGACACTTTTTGAGCACCCAGTCGCGTTTGGTTTTGTCACGCAGGTCGACGACACCGCCGCTCTGGGCCTGCCACTTTTTTGCCGCATGATTGGCGAGCTTGCTGAGGGTTTTGGTCCCCGCGATACCGACGCCAACGGGTATTCCGGTGCTGCGGTAGACCTGGGTACGAATTCGGCGGCCGAGTGTCTCCAGGTCGCAGGTCATCCCGGTGAAATCGGCGAAGGCTTCGTCGATGCTGTACACCTCGACCGCCGGCACCAGCGACTCGATCACGCTCATCACCCGCTGGCTCATGTCGCCGTAGAGGGCATAGTTGCTGCTGAAGGCGACAATGCCGTGCTGCTTGAGCTTGTGCTTGATCTGGAAGTACGGCTCGCCCATTTTGATGTGCTGCTTGCTGTCAGCCGAGCGTGCGATCACGCAGCCATCGTTGTTGCTCAACACGACAATCGGCGTGTGGCGAAGGTCGGGCCGGAAGACTCTCTCGCAGCTGGCATAGAAGCTGTTGCAGTCAATCAGCGCGAAGGCGGGCTCAAGCCTTTTCATGACTGCGCACGCTGAATGTCACGACGCCCCAGATTTGCAGCTCTTCGCCTTCCATAAGGTACCTGGACGGGTAACGGGGGTTCTCGGATTTCAGAATGACCTGGCCGCATTCTTTGCCCAGCCGTTTGCACACTGGCTCAGAATCCACGGCGGCAATGACGATGTGGCCGGGCTCCGCCTCCAGCGAGCGATCCACGATGGCGAGGTCGCCAGGGAAAATACCCACCCCCGTCATGCTGTCGCCTTCGATCCGGACGAGGTAGATATGCGGGGCCCTCATGCCGAGCAGCTCATCCAGTGAAATCTTTTGCTCAAGATGATCAGCGGCAGGATTGGGAAACCCGGCAGGCACGCGGTAGGAATAAAGCGGTAGCTCGAAGTCGCTGCTGGCAAGCGGGCCAAGGAACGTGATCATGAGGATAATGCCGGATACTGTATATGCGTACAGTTAACCGGCAAATGGTGTGTCGGTCAATCTCCGGCTGGCGTAGAGTCGACGGGGGGTATCTGGCCGAAGTGGGCAAACGGGCGCCGGTTGGGCAGGATGCCGGCCAGCCCGGTCTCGACGAGCACACAGTGACCCACACACCTGACCCCGGAATGGTCGGCCACTGGCCGAATCCGCCGCGCAACATTTAGGGGCATCCCAGGAGGCCTGATGAGTCTGGACACACACCTGAAAGATGAAACGGGGTCGCCGCCCCAGGAAGGCTGGTTTTCGGCTGAGCATCGCGCTCGCCTGGAGACGCTCATCGCCAAGCTTAAAACGAGCGATACCCGAGAAGGTGTCTCGCGGTACCACGCGATGGCCGAAGGCTATTTGCTTGGGCTTCTCGACTGTTACCACGTGAATGAGGCCCATCACGATGCGGTCAGGCAATACCTTCACACCCTGGTCGTTGCGCGCTTGAAGACCGTAAAACCAAGCGCCCGCAGATAGCCCGGAACGCCACGACACTGTGGGAGGGAGCTTGCTCGCGAAGCATTCCCGCCAGCGAAAACGCTCGGCATGCTCAGGGCAATCGCTCCTGAAGCAACGCGTTCTTGATGATCACCAGCATCGATTCGATGTCCTGGGTCCAGTCGGCCGTGCCGCTGATGCGCAGGTGTTGTTGGTGCAGGCCGCGCACGCTGAACAGTTCACCGGGCGCCACCACGATGCGCCGTTCCAGCAGGCGCTCGAAGACCCGCGCCATGTCCACCCGGTGCATGCTGTGCAGCCAGATCGTGGCGCCGCCCTGCGGTTTATCGAAGCTCACCTCCTCGCCCAGAAAGTGCTCGACCATCGCCCCGAGGTTTTCCATTCGCAGCGCCAGGGCCCGGCGCAACAGCTGCAAATGGCTGTCCAGTTGCCCGCCGCTGCACAGGCGCGCGATAGCCTTCTGACGGATGAAGGGCAGACGGAAGGAGCGCAACAGAAACTGCTGATGCCACATGTCCCGGGAGTGACGGCTGAGCAGGTAACCGAACGGCGCTTCCAGGCCGATCAACCGGTCGAAGGTGCCGATGATCAACAGCCGCTCGGGGTCGATCAGGTCACGCAAACGGCCGTGCGTGGGTTCAAAACACAGCTCACTGTGGCTGTCGTTTTCCAGCACCCACAGCCGGTGGCTGTTGAGCAGGCCTGCGAGGGTCTGGCGATGCCCGTCGGCCTGAATCTGGCCGCGCACCGGGTCCAGCTGCGAGGACAGGATCGCCAGCTTGATGTCTTCGGTCAGCAGCACGTCCTGCAACCGGTCCAGGTCCATGTGGCCGTCGGCCCCAGCGGCGATTTCGACCACGCGGATGTTGAACGCCTGCAAGGTGCGCAAGATGCTCCAGCCACAGGGCGACTCCACCAGCACTGCGCTGCCTGCCAGTTGCAGCGCTTCGAGCACGGTTTTCAGGATGCCGGTCTTGTCCGGGCCGAGGAAGACGTTGTCCGGGTGCCAGCAATGCTGCGTGGAACAGGTGTAGCGCGCCGCCAGTGCGGTGCGCAGTTCGATGTCGCCAAACGGCTGGAAGCGCGGGTCCGGCTGGCACGGGTATTGGCGCATCAGCTCGCGTTCCAGATTCAGCAACGGGCCATCCAGCGACTGCAACAACGTTGGCTCATCGGCGCCGAACACAAACATGTCGGGGCGCCGGGCGCTGGCGTGGTAGCGGCCGAGCAGATCGTCACCTTCGCAGGCCACGTCATGACACGGGCTGGGCAAGGCGTAATAGCCGGACTTGGGCACCGAACAGATCCGGCCCTCTTTTTCGAGTAATGAATAGGCGCTCTGCACCGTCGAGATCGACACCCGCAGCCGTCGCGCCAGCAGCCGCAGGGACGGCAGGCGCACGGCCGGGCCGGTGTGGTGTTCATTGATCAGGCGCAGCAGGTAGCGGTACACCAACTGGTAGGCGAAATCGGTCTTGTTATGGTTCATGCAGGTCACCCGTTCATGCGCCAGGCGCAAGGTCCATGGGAAGGCGTTGAAAGCGCGGCCGCACACATCCTTCGCTGCAGCGCCGTGGGGCTCAGCGTCGGGAAACGAGATCGCCGAGGCCGTGGTCGGTTTCCGGGTCCAGGGTCAGAATCTGGCGTTTGTCCGGGTCGCTGGCGCGCACATGGGCGATGATCGACTGGTCATCGTTGAAGTCCACGCGCTGCTTGCGATACAGGTTTTGCAGGCCCTTGAGGCTCAGGCCGCTGATCTCCACCAGCCACTGCACCACCTGCTCCGGCGCGGCCCGCCCGGACAAGGCTTTGTGCAGATCGCCGAGCGCCACCAGCATGCCGGGGTGCCAACGCCGCAGGAACGGCTCAAGCCGGGCGCCGCCATCGACAAAGGGCGCGAACAGCAGGCACACCAGCTGCGCCTCGCTCAGACCGAATGCTTCCTGCGCGTAGTCCGCCGCCAAAGTGCGGCGTACCGCCAGCTTCTCAGGGTCGTCATAGGCAGCCATCGCCAGGTCGATCAGGCGGCGCGGCAAGCGCTTGCGCCGCATCAGGGTTTTCGCCAGTTCCAGATATTCGGCGATGCCCTGCGCGTAGTCCCGCCCCTGCACGTACTCGGCCTTGAGGCCATGCATGTGCGCCATGAGCATAGGGTTGGCGCAATCGGACTCGGTGAAGCTGAACGCCAGGTCGTCGAAGCGAAAGCCGAGGAAATCGGTCAGCATCGCCCAGTGGTCATGCGCGCGGCTGTCCACCAGGTCGGCCACGGACACCAGCGTCGGGGTGATGGCTTTGTTGGGGTAGCCCAGGGGGCGCGCCATGAAACCCGGCGGCTGCACATCCTCGCCATACAGCTCGCGGTAATAGGCGCGGCTGACGTTGTCGATGGTTTTCAGGGCACCGTTGAACGTCTGCCTTTTCCAGTCGAAGATGGGCTGGCCGGTGCGTTGCGCCAGACGCATGATCCAGGTCGCGTAGTGCTTCTGTTCCCTGAGCGAGTCACCGTTGAGCACGGCGTCCACGCCCTCACCCCAGCACGCCGCGCGCCCGAGGAATTCGGCCATGCCCAGGTAGCAGCTGTTGCAAAATGTGGTGCGCCCGTCCCCTGCGGTAAGGTGGCCGCTGAGCAGCATGTCGGAGCGGTTCTGCTCGCGCCCGGCGGTGGAGAACGGCAAGTCGCGCTCGAAAGGCTGGACGTATTGATGATCCACCACCAGCAGTTCGACCCGGGGGTCGTCGTGCATGAACAGCGCCGAGTAACAGCGGTGGATGTTGTCCATCACCGCCGCAGTCATCCCGGCATGGCGCATATTGGCAACCCTCAGCTTGAACGTGTGCGGCGATCGGCCGGCGATGCTCAGTTGTGCGGCGCGCAGAAAGGCCAGGGTGTAGGCGCTGTCCTTGCCGCCACTGAAAGCGATCAACACGGTGAAATGGCCGATCCGCTCGATGCCGCCGGCGGCCACGATCAAGTGCTGGATCAGTAACTGAAGCGCGGTGCGTTCTGCGCGATCAAGAAACCCGAGCAGGCGCTGCAGGACTTGTTGGTAGACATAACTCATTGCCTGATCATGAATGGAACTCATAGCTTCATACCTGCATAACAAACATCAGCGTTGGGTATCGACGCAGCGAGTTGCTTATGGCAATCCCTGACGGTGAGAGACACAGTCGACACCGAGCCATACCGGTGATATCGGTAAGTTGTTGGGGAGTTACTAGCGATCATTGACCGGAGTATTGGAAAGGGCTGTTTTCGAACCGGTCGGTGGAGGTATCCACCACGCCAGATACAGACGCCCTGCCCCGCAACGCCTGAGCGCGCGGCGTCGCGTATGCCGTTCAAGCGCAACCGAGTGTGAAAGCAATACGAGCATGACTCATTCCTTGAGCGTTGATCTGCGAACTATTATCGGTGCCGGCCAGACAAATACAAGGTACAGACTGGCGATACAACACCACTCAGCTTTCGCAATAATTGCCGGCGTTATAAACAGTGTTTTAAACAATAGGGGGTTAAACGCCGACGTATTAAACGCGTGCATCTACTAATAAAGGCAAATGTTTAATCATTTTAAACACGCAAACAAAAAAGCCTTCCTGTAACAGCGGGAAGGCTTTGAGGGGGTTGGCCTGGGGGTGACGGGTCAATGTCGGGAAACTGACACTGGGTCCTCAACGTCGATGCCTGGCCGGAGACATCGATGAACATGCAATCAAACCAGCGCGATGAAGTGCGCTCAGACAGGCTCGACTTCGAGCACTGCACGGCCGCCTACGGGGCAGCCATCCATGTAACGGTGCGCTTGAACGATGTCGGCAAACGCAAAGACCCGCGTGATTTGCGGTACAAGCACCCGGTCGCCGGTCATCTGGTTGATATCGCGCAAAGCACGTTGCAGCGCTTCTTCATCCTGGCAGATACCCAGTTCCGGTTTACCCGTGAAGTTACCCACGCAGTGAACGAAAAACTGAATGTTCTTCTGGAACGCGGCGCAGGCCGGGAACGGCGTCTGGTTGCCACCTTGCAGACCGTACAGCACCAGGCTGCCCCGGGGTGCAAGCACATCGCCCAGAATCGACATCTGCGGACCGCCCAGACCGTCGAACACCACGTCCACACCCCGATTGCCGGTGTATTTGTTGATCGCCATCAACAGGTCCTGGTCTTCAGTGACCACGACTTTGTCGGCGCCCAGGGACATCAGGTATTCACGGTTGCTTTCAGTCTTGGTGGCCGCGATGACCTTGACGCCCAGCGCCTTGCCCAGTTGCACGAAGGCAGGGCCGACACAGCGGCTGGCATCGGTCACCAGCGCGGTTTGACCGGGCTTGACCTTGGCCAGATCGACGTAGGCAAAGTAGGCGATCAGAAACGGCGTGTAGTGAACGCTGGCCTCGATGGGCGACAGCACGTCCGGGTAACGGGTGACCGACGTGCGGGGCAGCACGATGGATTCGCCGTAGACCGGGTGAGTATTGGGATCGGCCGATGGAAAGCTGGCGACCTTGTCGCCCACCTTCAGGTCGTTGACGCCTTCACCGAGGGCGGTAACGACGCCTGCCATTTCAGAACCGAGGCCGGCGGGTAAACGCGCCTGAGAAGAAGCCAGGTTCTGGCGCCACAGTACGTCGTACCATGAAACGCCGATGGCCTGCACCCGCACCTGGACTTCGCCGGGTGCAGGCGTCGCGGCAGGATGCTCTTCGACTTTGAGCACCTCGGCCGGGCCAAATTGGTGGAAACGGATCGTGCGGGACATTTCGAACCTCGCCTTATGGACCTTGATGCCATGAACTCTATAGGGGCTTTGCCGGGAAGACCATCAGTGGCTATTAATAGTCGACATGCCTGTCATCGATTCTGTTACGAAATGTCATTGATGTTTAATCAAAAGCCAATATCCACCCGTACCGCCCGGTCATTGTTGGCATCTGAGCAGCACATTGCAAGCCGCCGTCCGATATCCGGGACGGCGTCGGATGGACTGGACCGGAACACGCTGTAGGTCCGACAGGGCTGGATTGTCCCTGTCATATCAATTTGTCGATGCAGCGACCCGGTGTTTGCTCGTACTATTGATAACTGAGCTCACGTACCCGCGCTGATACACGGCGCAGACGGATCACTGCATCGCCCCACGGCCCGAGACTTCCCGTAATGAATCGTAACGACCTGCGTCGCGTCGACCTCAATTTGCTCATCGTCTTCGAAACCCTCATGCACGAACGCAGCGTCACCCGCGCGGCGGAAAAACTGTTCCTCGGCCAGCCGGCCATCAGCGCTGCGCTCTCGCGTCTGCGCGGTCTGTTCGATGACCCCTTGTTCGTGCGCACCGGGCGCAGCATGGAACCGACCGCGCGGGCGATCGAGATTTTCGGCCTGCTGTCCCCTGCCCTCGACTCGATTTCCACCGCCGTCAGCCGCGCCGCCGACTTCGACCCCGCCACCAGCACCACGGTGTTCCGCATCGGCTTGTCCGACGATGCCGAATTCGCGTTGCTGCCCGCACTGCTCAAGCGCCTTCGCTCCGAAGCACCGGGGATCGTGCTGGTGGTGCGTCGGGTCAACTACATCCTGATGCCGGCGCTGCTCTCGTCGGGGGAGATCTCCATCGGCGTCAGCTACACCAACGACCTGCCCGCCAACGCCAAACGCAAAGTCCTGCGCCGCAGCCGGCCCATGCTCCTGCGCGCCGACAGCATGCCGGGGGCCATGTCCCTGGACGACTTCTGCGAGCGCCCCCACGCGCTGGTGTCCTTCGCCGGCGACCTGGGCGGCTTCATCGATGAATACCTGGAAAAACTCGGTCGCAAGCGCCACGTCGTACTGGCCGTGCCGCAATTCAATGGCCTGGCAACTCTGCTCGCCGGCACCGACATCATCGCCACCGTGCCGGACTACGCCGCCGCCGTACTCACCGCCGCAGGCGGCGTCCGCGCCGAAGAAGTCCCTGTCGAATCCCGCACCTTCGAGCTGCACATGGCCTGGCGCGGCTCGCAGGACAACGACCCGGGTGAGCGCTGGTTGCGCTCGCGTATTCAGATGTTTTTTGGCGATCCGGACAGCCTCTAAACCTCAGCGCAACAACCCGACATTCTCATCAATGCGCTGCTGGATGGTCTGCAGCGTTTCCTGGGTAATCGCTTGCGGGTACATCCGTTGAGCCAGCGAGGCAAACCGACTGGCTTCGTCGCAGATCCGGTCAATGATGCCACCGGCAATCGCTTCGGACACTTCCGCTTCGTTCGCCAGGCGCAGCAGGCTCTCTCGATTGATCGCCAACGCCTCGCCCATCACGTCCATCTGGTGGTATCCGCCGGGCCCCTCGCAGAAGGTCACGTCGTAAGCGGGTGCCAGCTTCCAGGCGCCGGACGCGGACATGACATAAGCGAAGTTCTTGGGATGGTCGTCGCGGTTGTTGAAGGCGACGTTGAACACCGCGCGTTCAAAGGCGAGCCTCTTCTCTCGCACATCATTGGTACACAGCTGGGTCGCCCGCAGGAAATTGACGTAGTCCAGAACTCCCGGTGATTTGAAATCGGCGCCGGTGAACGCCGCCAGGCTCTGCATCGGTATGCGCAGACCGTCGTGGCGGTCAAAGCGTTGCGTGGCGAAGGCCGTCATGCCGCCCGGTAGACTGAAATACTGGGTGTTTGCCGTCTGTATGCCGCACGCCCGCAAACACTCGGCGTAGACCATCTCGATAGCGCATACCTCGGGATGCTCGTCTCTGGCGGGAAACTTGACCAGCCAAGCTTCGAAACCCGGCGTAACAACGGTGGTAAACGCTGCGCTCTGCGGATCGCGATAAAGCAAAACCTTGGGCCTGGCGCCTTGCGGGGAGCCGCCGACCAGCAACAACTGCTGCAGGAATTCGCCACCTTCGCCTTTTTGAACGTCCTGAACTTCGGCGGCGAGCACATCAAGGCTCACAGGCCCGTGGGACGCCAACCCTTCCGGGGCCACAGGCTCGAATGACATAGCCCCCATGGAGTTGCTGCCCAGAAAAGCCAGCCGGTCCAAAGGGCCTGTCCGGGCCACATTGAGCCCACGGCGCCTGAACAGCCGGTCCATCAACAGCATGCCCCATCCGTCTGGCAATGCGTCATACACAGGGCCCGGCAAACCCAGCTGATGGGCCGGGAACCCTCTGCGTAAAACGTCTCCCGCCAACGGCAGGGTATAGGACGACAACTCCAGGCCCCGGCGTTTTGCCTCGGTGCTGTACTCGAACATGATCTGCGGGCGGCCGGTGATGGCTGTCGTTGAAACCAGCGTGCCCCAGAGCCAGTGCTCGCCCCAACCGTCGTAATACACATTTACCTGCTCAAGCATTGTCGGGCTTCCCCTTTTTAATACGGTGCCGCGTGGCCGCGTGCTCATAGCGGCGGATGTCATCGAGGCTGTCCAGCGTCGGCAGGAACAGCCCTTCCAGCTCCTTGGTCCGTCCCAGCACCATCGCCACGCGCACCACGGCCTCGAAACCGACATTGCGCCCTGCTTCAAGATTCGACACGGTATTGATACCGAGGCCCGCGCGTCCGGCGACCTCCGCTTGCGTCATCTGCAGCGCCAGGCGCTCCGAGCGCAAGCGTTCGCACAGTCGCTTGAGAATTTCATCCGGTTTACTGAAGCTCAAATCCAACATGGGGTCTGCTCTGCTGGCATTTGTCGAATGCCGATTATAGTCAAGCAGGCTTCACTGGCGAATATAAATCCCATATATCCAATATAAAACCAGATATTTGCCTTTAAACCACTTTTTAATGGATTTATAGAAGGGACCTCCCAGGATCAGGTCTGCTTGCGTTTGCGCCCGGGAGCCAGTTGCCTGCGACTATCGATGCTTGTGCAACGACCCAGACACATCCATATTGAACGCCGCAAACCCGACGGAGTCTGAACCTGCATTCAGGTCTAGACGACCTTGTCACCGGCCATATCATTAAGACTGATAGTTACCTTCGGTTTATTCGATTCGTGCAATACCAGACGCCAGAACAGAATCCGCCCATCTCAACAAATGTCGGCGGATTTTTTCATGGTTCAGTCACTTACTCCTTTGCGCTATCCCCTTGCCGCGTTGGCCTTGGTTGTCATCAGTGCCTGCGGCAAGACGCCCGAGGCAACGGTGGCGCCAGCAGCCGCGAAAGTCAGCGTCGCCAAGGTGCTGGAACAGCCCATCAACGAGTGGGACGAAGTGACCGCTCGGCTGGAGGCACCGGAGACCGTTCAGGTCCGGCCGCGGGTTTCCGGTCAGATCGACGCCGTCGCATTTACCGACGGTGAACTGGTGAAGAAAGGCGATCTGCTGTTCCAGATCGATCCGCGCCCTTTCCAGGCAGATGTCGACCGCCTGCAGGCGCAACTGCAACAAGCCCGGGCAACGGCGTCCAACAGCGCCAACGAAGCCCAACGCGGCGAGCGTTTGCGCAGCAACAATGCGATCTCGGCGGAACTCGCGGACTCGCGCAACACCAACGCGCAGGAATCCAAGGCCGCCGTTGCCGCCATTCAGGCGCAACTAGATCTGGCCAGACTCAACCTCAGCTTCACCCGCGTGACCGCGCCCATCTCTGGCCGCGTCAGCCGTGCGGAAATCACCGCCGGTAACATCGTCACCGCCGACACCACTCCGCTGACCAGCCTGGTCTCCACCGACAGGGTCTACGCCTACTTCGACGCCGACGAGCGCGTGTTCCTCAAGTACAACCAGCTGGCACGCGATGGCAAGCGCGGGCAGACCACGCCGGTGTACATGGGCCTGTCCAACGAAAGTGACAACCCGCACCTGGGTCAGATGAACTTCGTCGACAACCAGGTCAACCCGAAGACCGGCACCATCCGCGGCCGCGCCGTCTTCGACAACAGCAAGGGCGACTACACCCCAGGCCTGTATGCGCGCCTGAAGCTGGTGGGCAGCGGCACGTACTCGGCGATGCTGATCAAGGACGAAGCGGTCGGCACCGACCTGGGCAAGAAATTCGTGCTGGTGGTCGACAAGGACAACAAGGCCATTTACCGCACCGTTGACCTGGGGCCGAAGCTCGAAGGCCTGCGCATCGTACGCAGCGGCCTGGCCAAGGATGACCGCATCGTCGTCAACGGCCTGCAGCGCGTGCGTCCGGGCACTCCGATTGACCCGCAGGACACGCCGATGGCCAGCGACCAGACCCTCGCCGCCCTGCAACAACAACGTCAAGCATTCGAAGCCAGCAATCAGCCCAAGGCGCAATCCAAGTCGGATGCCAAGGTCGCTACTGCTACGCCACGCGGCTAAGGGACATTTCCGATGAATTTTTCCAGATTCTTTATCACACGGCCGATCTTCGCAGCGGTGCTCTCGCTGTTGATCCTGATCGCCGGTGCGATCTCGCTGTTCCAGCTGCCCATCAGTGAATACCCGGAAGTCGTGCCGCCCACCGTAGTGGTACGCGCCAACTTCCCGGGGGCCAACCCGAAAGTGATCGGCGAAACCGTGGCCGCGCCGCTTGAACAGGCCATCACCGGCGTCGAGAAGATGCTGTACATGTCTTCGCAGGCGACGTCCGATGGCAAGCTGACGCTGACCATCACCTTCGCCCTGGGCACCGACCTGGACAATGCCCAGGTGCAGGTGCAGAACCGCGTGACGCGGACCGAGCCCAAGCTTCCCGAGGAAGTGACGCGCATCGGTATCACCGTCGACAAGGCCTCGCCGGACCTGACCATGGTGGTCCACCTGACCTCCCCGGACAAACGCTACGACATGCTGTACCTGTCCAACTACGCGGTGCTCAACATCAAGGATGAGCTGGCGCGACTGGGCGGTGTAGGTGACGTGCAGCTGTTCGGCATGGGCGATTACTCGCTGCGTGTCTGGCTCGATCCGAACAAGACCGCTTCGCGTAACCTGACCGCCACCGACGTGGTCAACGCCATTCGCGAGCAGAACCGTCAAGTGGCCGCCGGCCAGTTGGGCGCGCCGCCCTCGCCTTCGGCCACCAGTTTCCAGATGTCGATCAACACCCAGGGCCGTCTGGTCAATGAGGAAGAGTTCGAGAACATCGTGGTCCGCGCAGGCCCTGACGGCGAGATCACCCGCGTCAAAGACATCGCCCGCGTCGAGCTGGGCTCCAACCAGTACGCCCTGCGCTCGCTGCTGAACAACCAGCCGGCGGTGGCCATTCCGATCTTCCAGCGCCCCGGCTCCAACGCCATCGACATCTCCAACGATGTGCGCGCTGAGATGGAGGTGCTCAAGAAGAGCTTCCCGGAAGGCATGGACTACAGCATCGTCTATGACCCGACGATCTTCGTGCGCGGTTCCATCGAAGCGGTGGTTCACACCCTGTTCGAAGCGCTGATCCTCGTGGTGCTGGTGGTGATCCTGTTCCTGCAGACCTGGCGCGCCTCGATCATCCCGTTGGTGGCGGTGCCGGTGTCGTTGATCGGTACCTTCGCGGTCATGCACCTGTTCGGCTTCTCCCTCAACGCCCTGTCGCTGTTCGGACTGGTGCTGGCGATCGGGATCGTGGTCGACGACGCCATCGTGGTGGTGGAAAACGTCGAGCGAAACATAGAGCTGGGGCATGAGCCCATGGAGGCCACGCAGATCGCCATGCGGGAGGTGACGGGTCCGATCATCGCCACGGCGCTGGTGCTGTGTGCGGTGTTCGTGCCGGCAGCATTCATTTCCGGGCTGACCGGGCAGTTCTATAAGCAGTTCGCCCTGACCATTGCGATCTCTACGGTGATCTCGGCGTTTAACTCGCTGACCCTGTCACCCGCACTGGCCGCGGTCCTGCTGCGCAGTCACGACGCACCCAAAGACCGTTTCTCGCGCTTCCTCGATAAAGTGCTGGGCGGCTGGTTGTTCCGTCCGTTCAACCGCTTCTTCGTCAAAGCCAGCCATGGCTATGTGAGCTCGGTGGCCCGGGTGATCCGGGTCAGCGGCGTGGCCCTGGTGGTCTACGCAGGTCTGATCGTCCTGACCTGGATGGGGTTCTCTTCCACGCCGACCGGTTTCGTGCCGGCGCAGGACAAACAGTACCTGGTGGCGTTTGCCCAGCTGCCGGATGCCGCGAGCCTGGACCGCACCGAAGACGTGATCAAGCAGATGTCCGAGATCGCCCTCAAGCAACCGGGCGTGGAAAACGCCATTGCGTTCCCCGGCCTGTCGATCAACGGCTTCACCAACAGCCCCAATTCCGGCATCGTCTTCGTCGCCCTCAAACCGTTCGAAGACCGCAAGCTGGCCAGTGAATCGGCCGGCGCCATTGCCGGCGCTTTGAACGGAAAATACGGCGCGATCCAGGAAGCCTACATGGCGATCTTCCCGCCGCCGCCGGTACAGGGGCTCGGCACCATCGGTGGTTTCCGCCTGCAGATCGAGGACCGGGGCAACCTGGGTTACGACGAGCTTTATAAAGAGACGATGAACATCATCACCAAGAGCCGCAGCGTGCCGGAACTGGCGGGACTGTTCACCAGCTACACGGTGAACGTGCCCCAGGTCGATGCAGCCATCGACCGTGAAAAGGCCAAGACCCACGGCGTGCCGATCAGCGACATCTTCGACACCCTGCAGGTCTATCTGGGCTCGCTGTATGCCAACGACTTCAACCGTTTTGGCCGCACCTATCAGGTCAACGTTCAGGCCGAGCAACAGTTCCGCCAGGACGCCGAGCAGATCGGTCAGTTGAAAGTGCGCAACAACCTGGGCGAGATGATCCCCCTGGCCACGTTGCTCAAAGTCACCGACACCTCCGGTCCCGACCGCGTGATGCACTACAACGGCTTCATCACGGCCGAGATCAACGGTGCCGCAGGTCCGGGCTACAGCTCCGGCCAGGCGCAGGTCGCCGTGGAAAAACTGCTCAAGGAAGAATTGCCCAACGGCATGACGTACGAGTGGACCGACCTGACGTACCAACAGATCCTGTCGGGCAACACCGCGTTGCTGGTCTTCCCGCTCTGCGTGCTGCTGGCGTTCCTGGTACTGGCTGCCCTGTATGAAAGCTGGAGCCTGCCACTGGCGGTGATCCTGATCGTACCGATGACCCTGCTCTCGGCCATCGCCGGGGTGATCATTGCCGGCAGTGACAACAACATCTTCACCCAGATCGGACTGATCGTACTGGTGGGTCTGGCGTGTAAAAACGCGATCCTCATCGTCGAGTTCGCCAAGGATGAACAGGACAAGGGCAAGACCCCACTGGAGGCCGTGCTGGAAGCGTGCCGTCTGCGTCTGCGGCCGATCCTGATGACCTCGTTCGCCTTCATCATGGGTGTCGTGCCGCTGGTGTTGTCCAGCGGTGCCGGTGCCGAGATGCGTCATGCCATGGGCGTGGCGGTGTTCTCCGGGATGCTCGGGGTGACCTTCTTCGGCCTGCTGCTCACGCCAGTGTTCTATGTCCTGATCCGTAACTACGTGGAACGCAAAGAGGCACGCAAAGCGGCCCGGGCTCAACGCGTTCAGACCATCTCGCCGGAGGCGCATTAATGAAGGCTGTCAAACTCTTCCTGCCGAGCCTGCTGGTCCTGGCGCTGGCGGCGTGCACCGTCGGCCCTGACTACAAGACGCCGGAACCCGCCGCGGCCAATATCAAGGCCGCCGCGATGAGCAAGTACGATCGCGATCACACCGAGATCCTCTGGTGGCGGCAGTTCGACGACCCGACCCTGAACAAGCTGGTGGCTGAATCGCTGCAAGGCAACCGCGAACTGCGCGTCGCCTTCGCCCGCCTGAAAGCGTCCCGCGCCATCCGTGATGACATCAGCAACGATGCCATGCCGGTGGTCACCAGCCGCGCCAGCAGTGAGATCGGTCGCGGCCAGGTGCCCGGTCAGACCGAGAACCGGATCAACCAGGAGCGCTATGACCTGGGGCTGGACATGGCCTGGGAAATTGACCTGTTCGGGCGCATCCAGCGTGAACTGGAAGCCAGCGAGGCCGATCAGCAGGCAGCCGAAGCCAATCTGTATCAGCTGCAGGTGTCGATGATCGCCGAGCTGGTGGACGCTTATGGTCAGCTGCGTGGCGCTCAACTGCGTGAGCGCATTGCCCGGGACAACCTGAAAAACCAGCAGGATTCGCAAGGCGTGACCACGCAACTGCGTGACGAAGGCGTGGGCAACGAGCTGGACGTGGTGCGTGCCGATGCGCGGCTGGCGGCGGTAGAAGCCACCATCCCGCAACTGCAGGCGGAACAGGTGCGCGAGAAAAACCGCATCGCCACGCTGCTGGGCGAGCGGGCTGACACCATGAGCATTGACCTGAGCCCGACCCGGCTGCCGGCAATCGCCAAGGCGCTGCCCATCGGCGACCCGACCAAGTTGCTGCACAACCGGCCGGACGTGCTGAATGCCGAACGGCAACTGGCGGCGCAAACCGCACGGATTGGCGTGCAGACGGCCGATCTGTTCCCCCGGGTCAGCCTGACCGGGTTCCTGGGCTTCACCGCCGGGCGCGGTTCGCAACTGGGCTCCAGCGCGGCGCAAGCCTGGGGCCTGGGCCCGAGCATCACCTGGGCGGCATTTGACCTGGGCAGCGTCCGGGCGCGGATTCGTGGCGCCAATGCCGATGCCGAAGGCGCACTGGCAAATTACGAACAGCAAGTGCTGCTGGCGCTGGAAGAGACCGAAAACGCGTTCAGCGACTACGACAAGCGCCAGCAACGCCTCGTGTCGCTGGTGCGTCAGAGCGAGTCGAGCCGTTCGGCCGCCAATCTGGCGAGCATCCAGTACAAGGAAGGGGTCGCTGACTTCCTCGTCCTGCTGGACGCCGAACGCGAGCGCCTAGCCGCCGAAGACACCCAGGCCCAGGCCGAAATCGAGGTCTACCGCGGCATCGTCGCCATCTACAAAGCGTTGGGCGGCGGCTGGCAGCCAAACGCCTGACCACTCCACCCCGCCGCACCCCGCCCCGCGCCCACACAGCGCGGGGCTTTTTTTTTGCGCCGCAGAAACCTGTAGGAGCGCGTGTGGCCGCAAATCACGTGGGAGCGGACCTGTCCGCGAAGGGGCCGGGGCATTCCACATATCTCCTTGGTCTGTACCATTGCATTCGCGGACAGGTCCGCTCCCACCTTGCGAACTCGGTTCAACTCTGTTTGACACCCGACGGTGACTCCCCGAAGCTGCTGGGCCACAGAGAGGGGAATCAACATGTCTAAAACGCCGACCCCAGGCCCGTTGTCTGCGCTTACACGCCGCCCTCAGTGGCGCATTGCGCTGGCGGTCGCGTTGCTGCTGGCCCTGTTGATCGGGGGGTGGTTGATTCATCGGGCCTGGAATGCCGCGCCGACCGTCGCGCCCCCCAGTCACAACTACGCCGAAGCACTGGAACTGGCGCACAACGGCAAACCGGGGGCTGCCCGGGTCTTGTATCAGCAGTTGGGCCGTACCGACCTGTCGGACATCCGCCGCGCAGGCCTGCTCACCGAGCTGGCCAATTACCCCAGCCCGCAGGCCCTCAAGCTGCTCAAGGCAGAGCTCAGGCAACCGCAAGCCCTGAGCCAGCAAGCGGCCATCGACGCCGTCAGCGCCATGGTGCCCGCCTCGCAACTGAGCCTGTTGTTCGGCCCCCTGCTGGAAGACCCGGATCAGACCGTGCGTTTCAGTGCGGCCAAAGCGCTGCTGGGCCTGACCCCGGACGACGTCGGCCTGTACTTCGGTCCGTTGCAGGTGGTGGCGGAAGAATTGGAGACAGCGCTTGCGGCCCAGCCCCCCAACGGGGAAAGCCAGATTCAGCTGGCACGGCTGTACATGATCACCGGCGCCCGGCAAAAGGCGGTGGACGCCCTGGCGCTGGCGCTCACCCTGGAACCCGACAACCTGCAGGCCGGCCTGGCGCAGGTGGACCTGCTGGACCAACAGGGCCAAGCCGACCGCTCACGCCAGCAATTGGCGCAACTGCTGCAGAAGCACCCGCACGCCTCGTTGCTCCAGCACGCACTGGGCCAGTGGCTGCTGCGCCACGGCCAGCACGAGTACGCCCTCCTCGCGTTGGCCAAGGCGGTGGAGCTTGAACCCGAAAACACCGACTACCGCTACGACCTGGCCGTGGCGCTTCACGACCTGGAGCAACTGGAACCGGCGCAGCGCCAGCTCGAAGACATCCTGCAACGGCAACCCGCCAACCGACGGGCACGGGTGCTGCTGATTCATTACTGGAAAGAAAGCGGTCAGTTGCAAAAAGTGCAGGTATTGCTGGCGGAGCTCGAGCAGCAGAACCCCGATGACCCTGTGCTGCAACAAGGTCTGTAGCGAGCAGCCGGTGAACACACGCCGTCGTTAGTTTCCAAATACAGCCTAGTTTCGGAAATTACTTACAACTCGCTTCTGCATTCAGCTCGTTTTTTGTCAGGGGACCCTTACTATTAATGCGATCTTCATAGAATGAAATTGCAGAAAGAGTGTTTTCTAACTGAAAAAAAACGTGCATGATTTGCCCGCAGCCCAACAACTACCCTTCCCCACTGACATGCAGCTGACAGTCCATCGTTAGTTTCCTTGCCTGATCAACCAGTCGGGTCCCGGGGTAGAAAACACAATGAGCGCAATACCGTTCACAGAGTTCAGGTCCTTGCGCCGGGCTGACAACAGCCATTCACCGCGGAGTAAATTATTTGTCCAGACTTGCCGAGTTTCGTGCAGCAGAAAAAGCCCTTCAGGAGCAGCTTGCCCAGCTGGAAAACCTGAAGAATGACGCCGGACTGAAAAAGGAGATCGAATTCGAGCACAAACTGCAGAACTTGATGACCACCTACAACAAAAGCCTGCGTGACATCATCGCGATCCTCGACCCGTATTCAGCGGCGTCCGCGCCAGCGCCGACAGGCCCGAAACGCCGACGCGCCCGGGTCGTCAAGGTTTACCAGAACCCGCACACCGGTGAGCTGATCGAAACCAAGGGCGGCAATCACCGCGGCCTGAAATCCTGGAAAGAGCAATACGGCGTCGCCACCGTCGATTCCTGGTTGCGTGGTTGATTTTATTGTCTACATTGACGCCATATAAAAGTCCCGCGCGCCGGGGCTTTTTATTGACGCTGTTAATACATCACTTCGCCAACGACAGCTTCATACCCGGCAACAGCGCACACTAACATCGGCGTTCCGTTCAAGTTCGTTCAAGTGTTAATTGCGCGTACATCCAAACAAATGCAAAGCGGTTAGTGGATGCCGTATTCAAATGATTGGCGCTTGATCGATTCACAGAGATGTGGCGGTTGATACTTTGCAGGTGTCTGCGTACATGTGGTTGGCAACATCCTGCACCAACGGTCGCCATTCAACACAATACCTGCACTTTCTTCACGTATTTTTCACACGCGGTCTTACATGATGGCTACAGCTAAAGGATTAGCACCCCATGCCCGCTTCGGCGGGCCTCTTTTTGCCTGCGATTTGACAACTAGCGGCGTGTTTCAGGGCGCTGTGTTCAACTGCAGACTGTCCCGGATACGCATGACTTCATCCTTATGGGTGGCATAACCCGTCGCAGACCCCGCATAGGAAAGCGCCCATGCTTTCTCTTTGCTGGCGGCCGCGACCAGCGTCTGTGTCATCACATGCACCCCGCTTTGCGTGATGGTGCAGGTGGTCTCCATGGCGGGCATGCCGCTGAGCGTGCCTGATTTCATCTGCGTGCAGACGCTCTGAAAGCCACTCCGGGCGAAGTTGACCTGCACCGCCTTGCGCATCTCCAGCAAGACACCCTGCACATTCACCGCATGCCCCGTTTGCAACGGCGACTGGGTCAGCTCGACGACCATCGCCGGATCTCCGTTTTCATCGTTCTTCACGGCACGCTGGCGAACCTGTCCCGTGGCTGGACTCCCTGCAGCATTCGATTGAGCGTCCGCCGACGGCAAGGGCTCGACCTCCCACCCGGCGGGCCAGACAATCAGCGCATCGTCTGCCTGGGCGCAGGTCATGCCAATCAGCAGAAAAACAGCTGCCAACGAAATATTGCAGTGCAGAGAAGCCATGGTCGGTACCTGGGCGGCGGGCCGGAAAGTGTGAGGCAGCCAAACCGGCGGAACAAGGGCAAAGCGACGGTTTATCGGGATAAGCGTTTGGCGCGTCGCCTTCGGGCCCGTATCATTTGCGTCTGTTCCCCTCTCTCTAATGTCCACCTGGAGCCATCCATGAGCTTGACCGACCTCAACACCCTGGCCGGCGTCACCGCAGCGCCGGAAGCCGCCACCCAGCAATTCGTGTTCAACCACACCATGCTGCGTGTCAAAGACGCCACCGCTTCCCTAGACTTCTACACCCGCGTGCTGGGCTTCAGCCTCGTTGAAAAACGCGACTTTCCGGAAGCCGAATTCAGCCTGTACTTCCTGGCGCTAGTGGACAAGCAGCAGATCCCTGAAGACGACGCGGCGCGCAACGTGTGGATGAAAGGCATTCCGGGGATCCTGGAACTGACCCACAACCACGGCACCGAAAAAGACCCATCGTTCAGCTACCACAACGGCAACACCGACCCGCGCGGCTTCGGCCACATCTGCATCTCCGTGCCGGACGTGCATGTGGCGTGCGAACGCTTTGAAACCCTGGGCGTGGATTTCCAGAAACGCCTGGCCGACGGCCGCATGAACAGCCTGGCGTTCATCAAGGACCCGGACGGCTACTGGGTCGAGATCATTCAGCCAACGCCGGTTAAGTAACAAGCGCCTGTTGGAGCGAGGCTTGCCCGCGAAGTGGACAACGCGGTCTTTACTGCATTGATCGTTCCTCACGCTCCGCGTGGGAATGCATCCTTTGACGCTCCGCGTCACACGGGCGCGGAGCGCCGTGATCGGCTTTACCACGAAGAGCGTGGGAACGATCATCAAGCTCTCTCCCACGGTGCAGCACAAAAAAAACCTCATGATCGCTCATGAGGTTTTTTTGTGGCTGAGGCCGTTCGGGTTTACCAGTTCATAAGGATCACGCCGGTGCGCTGGTGCGGATCAGGTGGTCGAAGGCGCTCAGCGACGCTTTGGCGCCCTCGCCCACGGCAATCACGATCTGCTTGTACGGCACCGTGGTCACGTCACCGGCGGCGAAGATGCCCGGGATCGAGGTTTCACCGCGCTGATCGATCACGATCTCGCCGCGTGGAGACAGTTCGATCGTGCCCTTGAGCCACTCAGTGTTGGGCAACAGACCGATCTGGACGAAGATCCCTTCCAGCTCGACCATGATCTCTTCGCCAGTGATGCGGTTCTGATAGCGCAGGCCGTTGACCTTCTGACCGTCGCCGGTGACTTCGGTGGTCAGCGCGCTGGTCAGGACGGTTACGTTCGGCAGGCTGTGCAGCTTGCGTTGCAGTACGGCATCGGCGCGCAGGCTGCTGTCGAACTCGAGCAACGTCACGTGGGACACGATACCCGCCAGGTCGATGGCCGCTTCCACGCCGGAGTTACCGCCGCCGATCACCGAAACGCGCTTGCCCTTGAACAACGGACCGTCGCAGTGCGGGCAGTACGCCACGCCCTTGTTGCGGTATTGCTGCTCACCCGGCACGTTCATTTCTCTCCAGCGTGCGCCAGTGGCGAGAATGACCGTCTTGGATTTCAGGATCGCGCCGCTGGCGAATTTGACCTGATGCAGTTCACCCACCTTGCCGGGGATCAGTTGATCGCCGCGCTGCAGGTTCATGATGTCGACTTCGTATTCTTTGACGTGCTCTTCCAGCGCGACGGCCAGTTTCGGCCCTTCGGTGTGCTGAACGGAGATGAAGTTCTCGATGGCCATGGTGTCCAGCACCTGACCGCCGAAACGCTCGGCTGCGACGCCGGTGCGGATGCCTTTACGGGCGGCGTAGATCGCTGCGGACGAACCGGCTGGACCACCGCCGACCACCAGCACGTCGAAGGCTTCCTTGGCGTTGAGTTTTTCAGCCTGGCGGTCACCGGCGCTGGTGTCGATCTTCGCCAGGATTTCTTCCAGGTTCATACGGCCCTGGGCAAACAGTTCGCCGTTCAGGTAGATGCTCGGTACCGACATGATCTGGCGTTCAGTCACTTCGGCCTGGAACAGGCTGCCTTCTACCGCCACGTGCTGCACGTTCGGGTTGAGGACTGCCAGCAGGTTCAGCGCCTGGACCACGTCCGGGCAGTTCTGGCAGCTCAGGGAGAAGTAGGTTTCGAACTTGAACTCGCCGGTCAGGGAGCGCGCTTGCTCGATCGTGTCTTCAGTGGCTTTGGACGGGTAACCGCCCACTTGCAGCAGCGCCAGCACCAGGGAGGTGAATTCGTGACCCATGGGCAGGCCGGCAAAGCGCAGGCTGATATTTTCGCCCGGGCTGTTGAGGGCGAACGATGGCGTACGTGCGTCAGTGCCATCGGTTTTCAGGGTAATGCGATTGGAGCTGGCAACGATGTCGTTGAGCAGCGACAGCATTTCCTGGGATTTGGCCCCGTCGTCAAGGGACGCGACGATATCGATGGGGCGAGTGATGCGCTCCAGGTACGATTTCATTTGTGCTTTGAGATTGGCGTCCAACATGAGGCGGCTTCCTTTTCAAAGAAAATTAAAAAATAAAAAGATTTCAGTGTTCAAAAAAAAACGCCCGAACGGAGACCGCCCGGGCGTTTTGGGGGCGATGCAGATTACGTGCTCAAGAGCTCATCGCTCCCAGTCCGATAGACAAGGACTTAGATCTTGCCGATCAGGTCAAGGGACGGTGCCAGAGTGGCCTCGCCTTCTTGCCATTTGGCAGGGCAGACTTCGCCCGGGTGAGCAGCAACGTACTGAGCGGCCTTGATCTTGCGCAGCAGCTCGGAAGCGTCACGGCCAACGCCGCCATCGTTCAGTTCAACGATTTTGATCTGGCCTTCGGGGTTGATCACGAAGGTGCCACGGTCAGCCAGACCAGCTTCTTCGATCAGTACGTCGAAGTTGCGGGAGATGGTCAGGGTCGGGTCACCGATCATGGTGTATTTGATTTTGCCGATAGCAGGCGAGGTGTTGTGCCATGCAGCGTGGGCAAAGTGGGTGTCGGTGGAAACGCTGTAGATTTCAACGCCCAGCTTCTGGAAAGCTTCGTAGCTGTCAGCCAGGTCTTCCAGTTCGGTAGGGCAAACAAAGGTGAAGTCAGCCGGGTAGAAGAACACTACAGACCATTTGCCTTTCAAGTCTGCGTCCGACACTTCTACGAAGTCGCCGTTACGATAAGCAGTTGCCTGAAACGGTTTTACTTGGCTGTTAATGATAGGCATCGGATGAATCTCCTTAGGGGTTATGAATTCGATGGGAAGGATACTACGCAAAAGCGTGCGCATGGGCTCATTGGCAAAGCTGATGCGCACGATTGGTTTTGACTATAAAAGATGTTTATTAATAGAAGAAAACTGTCTGAGCCCTTGGCAACGTTTTTTCCAGGCGGTCTGGCGTGCAGGATGGCTGACACCGCCCCGGTCATTCCTCCTCGATCAACCCCCGCACGCGCTGGGCCAGATCATCGATGCTGAACGGTTTGGTCAGCAGCGCCATGCCTTCGGCGAGGACGTCGGCCCGCACCTGAGAGGTCCGCGCGTAGCCGGTGACGAACAGCACCTTGAGCCCCGGACGCTGCTGGCGGGCGAGTTCGGCCAGCTCCCGGCCATCCATGCCCGGCAACCCGACGTCGCTCACCAGCAAGTCGATACGTCCCTCACCCTGCAGGTGCGCCAGTGCGGATGGTCCATCCGCGGCAGCCAGTACCACATACCCCAATTCACTCAGCACATCGACCACCAGCATGCGCACGTCAGGTTCGTCTTCCACCACGAGAATCCGCTCACCCTGGCTGGCCCGACAGGGCGCCGGCCGCGCTTCCGCGACCGCGAGGGGCAGGTCCGGCTCAGCGTGGCACGGCAGGTACAACTCGATGCGCGTCCCTTGCGCCACCGCGCTGTGCAGCTGCACCCGGCCGCCGGTCTGGCTCATGAAGCCATAGACCATCGACAGCCCCAGCCCCGTCCCCTGCCCGATCGGCTTGGTGGTGAAGAACGGATCGAACGCACAGGCAATGACGTCGGGCGGCATGCCGCAGCCGGTGTCCTGCACCGTCAGCCGCACAAAATCCCCTGCGACCAGACCTTCCGGGGTGCCGTCCAGCGCGACCACGTCGGTCCGGATCAACAGGCGACCGCCGTCGGGCATCGCATCCCTGGCGTTGATCACCAGGTTCAACAGCGCATTCTCCAGTTGATGCTCGTCGGTATTGGTCAGGCGCGGATCGCTGCTCAGGTCGATTTCCAGCTCGATGTTCTCACCCAGGGTGCGGCGCAGCAGCTCCTCCATGGACAGCACCATGCGCTTGACCTGCACCGGCTGCGGGTTGAGCGACTGACGCCGGGCAAACGCCAGCAGGCGATGGGTGAGCGATGCCGCACGATTGGCCGAGCCCATGGCGGCATCGATGTAGCGATCGATTTCCGAGACGCGACCGGCGGCCACCCGGCGCCGGATCAGGTCCAGAGCACCGAGCACGCCGGTGAGCATGTTGTTGAAATCGTGGGCAATGCCGCCGGTGAGCTGGCCGATGGCATCCATTTTCTGTGCGTGGCGCAACGCCTCTTCCGCTTGGGCACGCTCGCTCATTTCCACCTGCAACCGCTCGTTGGCCGTGGCCAGCTCCCGGGTGCGGGCGGCGACACGCTGCTCAAGGCTCTCGTTGAGTTCGCGCAGCGCCTCTTCGGCATTGACTTGGGCGGTGATGTCGGTGCTGGTGCCCAGCCAGTAAGTGATGCGCCCTTCGTCGTCGCGAATCGGCAAGGCTCGGGACAGGAACCAGCGATAAAGCCCGTCCTGACCGCGCAACGGAAAGGTGTCTTCCCACAGCGAACCGGTGGCAAAGCAGCGGCTCAGGCGTGCAGTGACCCGCTCGATGTGGTCGGGATGATGCAGCGAGCGCCAGCCCAGGGCGAGCATCGCCTCAAGCGAGGTGCCGGTGTAGCTGTACCAGCGCGCGTTGTACCAATAGTGCTTGCCGGCAGGATCGGCGATCCACGCCAGTTGGCTCATGTTGTCGGCGAGGGTGCGAAACTGCCGTTCACTCTCGGTCAGCGCCTGAGCCGGCGGGATGGGGGTGTCGTCGGGTCCGACGCGGTTCAAGGGCATGGATGCCGGCAAACTCATGTTGTCCAAAAAGGGGTCCTTCCTTTCTTTGTGTTGTCGACCCCGGCCTCGTCCATGACGCCGGGGTGTTTACAGTGACGCCCGGTGTCAGCGAGTGGCGGTACGCATGGTCACGAATTCTTCCGCAGCGGTAGGATGCACACCGATGGTGTCGTCGAAAATGCGCTTGGTCGCGCCGGCCTTGATCGCAATGGCCAGGCTCTGCACGATCTCGCCGGCATCCGGGCCGACCATATGGCAACCCAGCACTTTGTCGGTTTTGGCGTCCACCACCAGCTTCATCAACGTGCGCTCCTGATCGTCGGTCAGGCTCAGCTTCATCGGTCGGAAACGGCTCTCGAAAATCTGCACCTCGTGCCCGGCCTTTTTCGCATCTTCCTCAGTCAAGCCGACCGTGCCGATATTGGGCAGGCTAAACACAGCAGTGGGGATGTGATCATAGTCCACCGGGCGGAACTCATCGGGTTTGAACAGGCGACGCGCCACAGCCATGCCTTCTGCCAATGCCACCGGGGTCAGCTGAACGCGACCGATCACGTCGCCCAGGGCAATAATCGACGGTTCGCTGGTCTGGTAGTCATCGTTGACCTTGACGAAGCCATTGTCGTCGAGCTCGACGTTGACCGTCTCCAGGCCCAAGTTGTCGAGCATCGGACGCCGGCCGGTGGCATAGAACACCAGGTCGGTGTTCATCGAGCGACCATCCTTCAAGCCCAGTTGCAGCGTGCCGTCGGCCAGCTTTTCGATGCTAGCGATGTCGGTGTTGAACTGGATATCCAGGCCGTGCTTGGTCAGCTCTTCGTGCAAGTGCGTACGCACGCTACCGTCGAAGCCCCGCAGGAACAATTCTCGCCGGTACATCAGCGTGGTTTCGGCACCCAGGCCGTTGAAGATCGAGGCGAATTCCACCGCGATGTAACCGCCGCCGACCACGACGATGCGCTTGGGCAGCTTGTCCAGGAAAAACGCTTCGTTCGAAGTGATGACGTGCTCGCTGCCCGGGAACTGCGGCACGTGAGGCCAGCCACCGGTGGCGATCAGAATGTGTTCGGCAGTGTGCACCTGGCCGTTGATTTCAACTTCATGGGGGCCGCGCAGTTTGGCGTGGCCTTCCATCAGCGTCACGCCGCTGTTGACCAGCAGCTTGCGGTAGATGTCGTTGAGGCGATGAATTTCCCGGTCCTTGTTGGCGATCAGGGTCGCCCAGTCGAAGGACGGTTCACCCAGGGTCCAGCCGAACCCTTTGGCGTGACCGAATTCTTCGGAGAAGTTGGCGCCATACACCAGGAATTTCTTGGGTACGCAGCCGACGTTGACGCAGGTGCCGCCCAGATAACGGCTCTCGGCCACCGCCACCCGCGCACCGAAACCGGCGGCAAAGCGCCCGGCACGCACGCCACCGGAACCGGCGCCAATTACAAACAGGTCGAAGTCGTAGGCCATCATTTTCTCCTTAACGGTGCGCTAGCATAACCGCTAAACCACTGTTGGTCAGCGCTGCAGGACAGAAACGACAAAGCCACCCGGAGGTGGCTTTGTCCTGCATACAGCTGCGTGGCAAAAGCCGGTGCAGCTGCTACCGCATGCCGCTTACAGTTCTTTGTAGAAGTGTTCGAAGCAGAAGTTGGTGGCTTCAACGTAGCCTGCCGCACCGCCGCAATCGAAGCGCTGACCCTTGAATTTGTAGGCCAGCACGTTGCCTTCAGCAGCCTGCTTCATCAGGGCATCGGTGATCTGGATCTCACCGCCTTTGCCTGGCTCGGTCTGCTCGATCTTCTCGAAAATATCGGGCGTCAGGATGTAGCGGCCGATGATCGCCATGTTGGTTGGCGCATCTTCAGGCTTTGGCTTTTCAACCATGTTGGACACACGGAACAGGCCCGGCTTGATCTCTTCACCGGCGATGATGCCGTACTTGTGAGTCTGATCGGCAGGCACTTCCTGGATGGCGACGATGGAGCACTTGTAGTGATTGTGCAGCTTGACCATCTGCTCCAGGACGCCGTCACCTTCGGTGTTGACGCACAAGTCATCGGCCAGGACCACGGCAAAGGCTTCGTTGCCGATCAGCGGACGGCCGCTGAGGATAGCGTGGCCCAGGCCTTTCATTTCGGTCTGACGGGTGTAGGAGAAGCTGCACTCGTCGATCAGCTTGCGGATGCCGACCAGGTATTTCTCTTTGTCGGTGCCCTTGATCTGGTGCTCAAGCTCGTAGCTGATATCGAAGTGGTCTTCCAGCGCGCGTTTGCCACGGCCTGTGACGATGGAGATTTCAGTCAGGCCGGCGGCCAGGGCTTCTTCCACGCCATATTGGATCAGTGGCTTGTTTACAACTGCCAGCATCTCTTTGGGCATGGCTTTGGTCGCTGGCAAAAAGCGAGTGCCGTAACCGGCTGCAGGGAACAAGCATTTCTTGATCATATGAGTCCTTGATAAGGCTTTTGGGGGTGTTGCGGCGCAGTCTAATCAGGCGGCGGTTGCCTTACAATGCTCGCCACTGGCCGTTTGATGCCATGGTAGAGGAGTCTGAGCGAAGATAGTTCCGCGCGGGCTGTGAATACGATGAGCGACCGCTCAAGTCGATGACATCTCCAGGGGCAAGCGTAGCCGTTCGGCGCCTTGTTACGTAAGAAATTTCTCACATGCCGCGTCCGGTGACGCCCCAGGCGACAGGTTCATGTCCGGGCCTTATGATGCGCAGCCTTTCCCCTGAACGAGATGGATACATGTCGGACGTAAAAACTGTAAACGGTTACCAGATCAAGAAGCTGGCAGACAACCAGTGGTGGGTCTGCGGGCTGGGCGACGAAGCCGTTGCCGGGCCGTTCCCCACTGAAAGCCTGGCGGTCGAAGTGGCCGCCGTGTTCGAAGACACCCCAGCGCCCCGCCGCCGCTCCGACCCGAAAAACTGACGCTGATCGCCGGGACGGCGCAGGCCATAAATGATTTCGGTGATGCCGGAACGATGGCACTGCCCACCAGTCGAAGAAACGCTGTCACCGACCCTCTCCCGGCCCTCATCACGAAGCATTCGAACATGACCAAGATTTTGTCGCTTATCGCAGTACTGGGCCTGACCGGCTGCGCTACCGCTGAAAACACCTACATGAAAAACGGCGCCCAGGGCCTGAGCATCGATTGCTCCGGCGAGGCGATGTCATGGGCCGCCTGTTACGAGAAGGCTGACGCGTCCTGCGCGGGCACCGGCTACAACATCATCAGCACCGACGGCACGCCGCAGCCTAAGGAAAGCGACAAGACCCTGGGGGTCGATGTCGGCAACTACAAGACCCGCAGCCTGCTGGTCAGCTGCAAGTAACCGGTCGGGCCGCCGCCAGCGCGACGGTGGCGCCACCACCTGCGCTGACGCGGGCTTGCATCAACCTTCGCCGGAAATGCACGCCGTGGCAGCGCGCTGCACATCCTTCGGCCGCATCGGCACGTTACTGATGCGCTCGTAGACCTTGATCGAGCTGCCGCTGGAACGCGGTTCGATGTCGACGATGGCGGCAGGGTCACCCTGGATCAACTTTTGCGGAACGATGATTCGCAGCCCTTCATGACGCGGTTCAAGTTGGGAAGGCTTGCGACTGTCTGCAATCTTGTGCAGAAAACACTCGGCATATTCCTTCGGGTTCTTGCCTGACATGACGCTCATTGTTGCGGGTGTGTGTTCGATATCGGCGACCGTGGCACAGCCAGTCATCGCAAGAGCCAGAATAACAACAGCCAGTTTCATACAATCCCTCCAGTAAAGGTGCTTACGACAGGCCGATGCACGATAAAATCCCTCCGGATTGCACTTTCGATTGAAAACAACGCAAAAAAACGTCGGCAACGACAACGGCCTGGCGACTGCATGTTATCGTTTCGGGCTTTGAAGAATTAGTTAATTTGCGGAGAGATCCATGAAATTCGTACACCAGCGCGAGCACCTCAACGAAGACGATCTGGTCGTCATCGAATGCTCGCAACTCTGCAATATACGTTTGATGAGCGACGCCAATTTTCGCAGCTTCAAAAACGGCGGTCGCCACACTTACCACGGCGGCGCCTTTGACACCTTCCCCGCCAAGATCAATGTACCGAGCAGCGGTTTCTGGAACATCACCATCGACACCGCCGGACGCAAAATGGACAGCAACGGTGGGCGCAAGACTACGTTCACCCATTCGATCAAGATCGTGCGTCGCTCGTCCTCCCGCCTGAGCTGATTCAGGCCATTCAACACCGGGCTGTGTGAAATATTTGTCTCCGGACGCAGCCCGACAGGAGTTTTTTGTGACAGCCCCTACCCCGACCGTGAAATACGCCATCAGCTACAAACTGAATGGCGAGCGCCGCTTCGAATTTGCGCAATTGCAATCGCCGTCCGCCGAAGAAGCCAAGGCTGCGCTGGAAAAAATGCACAGCCAGAGCGACGACGTGATCACTGAAGTCAAAGTCAGCAAGGCGCTCTGACCGCCACTCGGCACGCGCCAAAGGTGGACACCATGATGCAACGCAAAGGCGAGACACCCGCCACCCTCGATCTGTTTGCCGACGACACTCCGCAACCGCCCGCCACGGAACAGATCGGCCCCTGTTCCTTTGTGTTTCGTGGCTTCGCCCTGCCCTTGATCGATCGGCTGTTACCGGCCCTGGAATCGGTGCTGCAGCAGGCGCCCTTCCGGCACATGGTCACCCCCGGCGGCTTTACAATGTCCGTGGGCCTGAGCAGTTGCGGCGAGTTTGGCTGGACCACTGACCGCAGCGGTTACCAGTACACCGCGCTCGACCCGCAAACCGGCCAGCCCTGGCCCGACATGCCCGCAGTCATGCACGAGCTGGCCCGGACCGCAGCGGCAGCCGCAGGCTTTCCCGACTTCGATCCGGATGCGTGCCTGATCAACCGCTACATCCCCGGCGCAAAAATGTCGCTGCACCAGGACAAGGACGAACACGGCCTGCAGTGGCCGGTGGTGTCGGTGTCACTGGGGCTGGCGGCAATGTTTCTGTTCGGTGGCGATGCACGCAGTGACAAGACGCAGAAAGTGCCGTTGTTTCACGGCGATGTGGTGGTGTGGGGCGGCGTGGACCGCCTGCGTTTTCATGGCGTGATGCCGATCAAGCAAGGGAGCCACCCGCAGTTGGGCGAACAACGAATCAACTTTACCTTCCGCAAGGCGCGGTAGGCGTTTTGCATCTGACGGGTAGGAGCTGACGAGCCCCAGCGAGGCTGCGATGCGGTGTATCAGTCAGAACATTCATGGCTGATACACCGTGATCGCAGCCTCGCTCGGGCTCGTCAGCTCCTACAGGGTTTGGGGTCGCTTATACGCTATTCGCCGTAGCGCGGGTCTTCACGGGGCACACCACGCGGTTCAGGTTGAGCGCGGTGTTGATGATGCCGATGTGGCTGAACGCCTGGGGGAAATTGCCCAGCATCCGCTGATTGCGCGGGTCGTATTGCTCGGCCAGCAGGCCCAGGTCATTGCTCAACCCGCACAAGCGCTCGAACAGCGCTTGCGCTTCCTCTTCACGCCCAAGCAGTACGTACACGTCGGCCAGCCAGAACGAACACACCAGGAACGTCCCTTCGCTGCCGGACACGCCATCCACGCTGCGGTCACTGTCGTAACGCAGCAACAAGCCGTCCTGCATCAAGGCTCGCTCGATCTCCGCCACAGTGCCCACCACCCGTGGATCGTCCACCGGCAAAAAGCCTGTCAGTGCAATCTGCAGCAGGCTGGCATCCACCGCTTTGGAACCGTAGGTCTGCACGAAGCTGCCCAACTGCGCGTCGTAGCCGTTGGCGCAGACATCCGCGTGAATCTCGTTGGCCACGGCGCGGTAATGCAGGCCACGGGCGCGTTCTTCTTCATCGTCGCTCTGGGCCAGCACTCCGGCGTTGCGGTCGAAGGACACCCAGGCCATGACTTTGGAGTGGGTGAAATGCCGTGGCTCGGAGCGAATCTCCCAGATGCCCGCATCGGGCAGATGCCAGACGTTTTCCAGGAACGGCATGATGACTTTCTGGATTTCAGTACTGCGCGGCAAGCGCGGCAGACCGCTCTTGAGCGCCTGGGTCATGGCGTCCGCCACCTCGCCGTAGACGTCCAGTTGCATCTGCGTGGCCGCGCCGTTGCCGACCCGCACCGGTCGCGATGCCTCGTAACCGGCCAGCCACGGCAGCTCGTATTCGGGCAGCCGTCGTTCGCCGGCCAGCCCGTACATGATCTGGATTTGTTCGGGGTTGCCGGCGATGGAGCGCAGCAGCCAGTTGCGCCAGGCGGTGGCCTCTTCGAAGTAGCCGAGGTTCATGAACGCCAGCAAGGTCATGGTCGCATCCCGCAGCCAGCAGAACCGGTAATCCCAGTTCCGCTCACCGCCCAGCTGCTCCGGCAACGAGGTCGTAACCGCCGCGACGATGCCCCCGGTAGGCGCGAAGGTCATGGCCTTGAGGGTGATCAGTGAACGCTTGACCTGCGCCGTCCATGGCCCGACTTCCGGGCAACGATCGGAAAACGCCAGCCAGAATTGCTCGGTCTGTTCCAGCGCACGTTGTGCGTCAAACGCTTCACGCATTTTTTCGTGGGACGGCTGCCAGGCCAGGGTGAACGCACCCCGCTGCCCGGCTTCGACCCGAAAGCGGCTTTGCGTGTGGTGATCGGTCGGGCGCAGCTCGGCGGGGGTTCGCAGCACCAGCATGTCGGGGCCGGCGACGGCGGTCAGGGTGTGGGCATCCCGGGTCTCGACCCACGGTACGGTGCTGCCGTAATCGAAGCGGATCGCCAGGTCCATGCCGAAATCGACCCAGCCTTCGAGCCCGACGATCATGCGCGCCACGCTGTTCTCATTCTCCATGGGCATGAAGTCAATGAGCACCGCGCGGCCGGTGTCAGTAGTGAAGACTGTTTCCAGAATCAGCGTGCCGTCGCGGTAGGCGCGCTCGACCTGGGTGTTCGGGTCCAGCGGGGCAATTTTCCAGCGCCCGTTGTCGACATCGCCCAGCAACGCAGCGAAACAGGCCGGGGCGTCGAAGCGCGGGAAGCACAGCCAGTCCAGCGAGCCGTCACGGGAGACCAGAGCGGCCGTCCGGCAGTTGCCGAGCAGCGCGTAATCTTCAATCAATACCGCCATGGAATGAACATGCCTCTTTTGAATGCCGCGCGGATCGGACGACCGGTCACCTGTCGCTTCCTGCATTCCCTGTAGGAGCGAACTTGTTCGCGAAGACGTCAGTGAACCAGACAAAGCGCTGGCGTTTGAAACATCGCATTCGCGGACAGGTCCGCTCCCACGTTGACGGATTTACAGTGGTTTACGCGGCAACACGTATCGCTCGATCGCCATCGCCACGCCGTCTTCCAGGTTGCTGGCCGTCACGTGGGTGGCGTGAGCCTTGACCTCGCTCTCCGCCTGCCCCATCGCAATGGACAGCCCGGCCTTGAGGAACATCGCCACGTCGTTGCCCGCATCACCGATGGCCGCCGTGTGCGCCAACGGCACGCCCAGGGCTTCGGCAAGGTCGATCAACGCGGTACCCTTGTTGGCGTCCAGCGCTGTCACATCCAGGTAGTACGACTGCGAACGGGCCGCCCGCGCATGCTCGACGATCAGCGGATTGAGCTGGGCCTCAAGACGCTTGAGCAGCTCGAAATCCTTGCTGGCGGCGACGATCTTGTCGATCCGGTCCAGGTAAGGCTCGAAGCTGTCGACCTGGACGTAGTCATAGCCCAGCGTGCCGCGCTCGTGGCCGACGTAATCGCCGTCCGGGTCGAGCAACAGCCATTGATCGTCGGCGAACACCCACGCTGCCACCGGCTGCGTGGCAAACAGCGCAAGGCTGGTACGCGCCGCGACCGGATCGATGCGATGGGCTTTGAGCAGGCTGCCGTCGGGGTTGATGATGTTGGCGCCATTGAACGCCACGGTGGGCAAATCGATACCCAGCGCTTCGATCTGCTGACGCATCGCCCGCGGCGGACGGCTGCTGGCAACGGAAAAATGCACACCGGCAGCGCGCAGTTGCGCAACAGCGTCGATATTAGCCTGACTCAGGCTGTGATCGGGCCGCAAGAGCGTGCCGTCTATGTCGGAGAGCATGAACCGGACGAGGGACTGCGTCGCGCCACTCATCCCAGTTGCTGCCAGCTGTGACCGTCGCGCGCCAGCAGTTCATCCGCTGCCGCAGGACCGTCTTCGCCGGCCTGATAGGTCTCCACGCGCGGGTCCTTGGCCCACGCATCAATGAACGGCTGCACCGCCCGCCAGCCGTTTTCGATGTTGTCGGCGCGCTGGAACAAGGTCTGGTCGCCGGTCATACAGTCGTAGATCAGGGTTTCATACCCGGTGGACGGCTGCATTTCGAAGAAGTCCTTGTAGGCAAAGCCCATCTCGATGGTCTGGGTGTCCAGGGTCGGCCCCGGTTTCTTCGCCTGCAGGTCGAACCACATGCCTTCGTCGGGCTGGATCTGGATCTTCAGGAAGTTGGGCGCGACGCGGTCAATGTCGGTGTCACGAAACTGCGAGTACGGCGCAGGCTTGAAGCAGATGGCGATTTCGGTGTCGCGCACGCTCATGCGCTTGCCGGTTCGCAGGTAAAACGGCACGCCCACCCAGCGCCAGTTATCGACCATCACTTTGAGGGCGACGTAGGTTTCGGTGGTGCTGTCGGGCGCGACGCGGTCTTCCTCGCGGTAGCCCGGCACGCTCTTGGCGCCCACGGTGCTTTCGGTGTACTGAGCGCGCACCGAGTTGGCCAGCGCTTCCATCTCCGACCACGGACGAATGGCGCCGATGACCTTGGCCTTCTCGCCACGCACCGCGTCGGCACCGAAGGCAGCCGGCGGCTCCATGGCCACCATCGCCAGCAACTGGAACAGGTGATTGGGCACCATGTCCCGCAAGGCGCCGGTGGTTTCGTAAAAACTGCCGCGGGTTTCAACGCCCACGGTCTCGGCCGCCGTGATCTGCACGTGATCGATGTAATGGTTGTTCCAGAACGCTTCGAACAGGCCGTTGGAAAAACGGCTGACCAAGATGTTCTGCACGGTTTCCTTGCCCAGGTAGTGGTCGATCCGGTAAATCTGCTTTTCGGTCATGACCTTGAGCAAGCAGCTGTTAAGCGCGACCGCACTGGGCAGGTCGTGGCCGAACGGTTTTTCGATCACGACGCGGCGGAAATAGTCATCGCCCTCGCCGCCTTCACCCTCGACCATCAACCCCGACGATCCCAGGCGCTTGGCGCATTCCATAAAGAAGCGCGGCGCGGTCGCCAGGTAGAACACGGCGTTGCGGGTGCCGGTGCTTTCGATCTTGGCGGCGATGTCGGCGTAGGTCGAGTCATCCAGAAAATCACCCTGAATGTAGGTGATCCGCTCGGCGAGACTGCCCCACAGCGCAGGGTCCAGCGGCTCCTTGCCGCCTTCGGCGACTTTGCCGGCCGCCTCCTGGCGAATGAAATCCTCGAGCTTTTTGGCGAAATCGGCGTCGCTGATGGCGTTGTGGTCAACGCCGACGATGTGCAGATTTTCCCCCACCAGACCGTCGCGGGTCAGGTTGTACAGCGCCGGCATCAGCAGACGCTTGACCAGATCCCCGTGAGCACCGAACAGGAACAACGTCGTGGACGGCGCAACCTTGGCTTTGTGCTTGCTTCGGGATATCCCCATTATTTTGGTTCCTTGTGACCACCAAAACCGAAACGCATGGCCGACAGCATCTTGTCGCCGTACGTGCTTTGTTGACGGGAGCGGAAACGCGCAAACAGCGAAGTCGACAGCACCGGCACCGGTACGGCCTGCTCCATGGCGGCTTCGATGGTCCAGCGGCCTTCACCGCTGTCGGCCACAGAACCGGAATAAGCATTGAGCTGCGGATCGGTGGCCAGTGCGTCGGCAGTCAGGTCCAGCAGCCAGGACGAAACCACGCTGCCGCGACGCCAGACTTCGGCGATGTCGCCCAGGTTCAGGTCGAAGCGCTGCTCAGCCGGCAGGTTGTCGGAGTTCTTGGTCTTGAGGATGTCGAAACCTTCGGCGAAGGCCTGCATCATTCCGTATTCGATGCCGTTGTGGATCATCTTCACGAAATGGCCCGCGCCCGGTGGGCCGGCGTGGATGTAACCGTGCTCGGCGCGAGGGTCGGCATCCTTGGCGCGGTCAACGGTGCGCGGGATGTTGCCCAGGCCCGGCGCCAGCGTCTTGAACAGTGGATCGAGGCGCTCGACCACGTCGGTCTCGCCGCCGATCATCATGCAGTAACCGCGCTCCAGGCCCCACACGCCGCCGGACGTGCCGACGTCGACGTAGTGCAGCTGTTTGTCCTTGAGTGCGACGGAGCGACGAATGTCGTCCTTATAGAAGGTGTTGCCGCCGTCGATGATCACGTCATCCGGCTCGAGCATTTCGCTCAGCACGTTGATGGTGTCTTCGGTGGGCGCGCCGGCAGGCAACATGACCCAGATGGCGCGAGGCTTATCCAGCGCAGCGACCAGTGCGGCGAGGTCGTTGGCTGGCGTCGAACCTTCGTTCGCAAGCGCGGTGCGAGACTGCTCATCGCGATCATAGACCACAGTCGTGTGGCCATTGAGCATCAGTCGACGTGCGATGTTGCCGCCCATGCGGCCTAGTCCAACAATCCCGAGTTGCATGTAGAGGTGCTCCTTGATTCGAAATAAGGTGCCTCATTTTATAACCCAGTGCCGCTTGTAGGGTTAGTCCGGTGAGGCAGACGAAGGTTTCCGGGTGAATTTTGTTTCATGTCTGAGGACACAAGAGCGTCAAGCTTGCGCCATGACGCCCTTTTTCGCGATCAAGAAACGTTCGCGACATTAAAAAATAAAAAAGTTCCTTTTTCGTGCAAAAGAAATCAGACTTTGCGCCGATAGAGGTATGAGCAGGGACAATTCGGATCACGACAGTCGCTGCTTGAACCTTCTGAAGTTGAACCCGCCATTTGCGAGGTAAGCAATGGGCACTGTATTGATGACACCACAAACGCTGTACGTAACCATCCGCCGTGACGAGCTACGCCAGCTCAAGGAAGACCGTGCGATGCTGCAAAAGAAGGTTGAAAACCTGACCTTGCTGCTGCAACAGGCTCACCTGACCGGCCCTGGCAACGCACTGCAGGCGTGACATCAGCGCTTCACCCTGTACGCCCGTATCCCGTGGCAAGCCCGATCAGCTGGCTTGCCCCTGTCGACACCGCTTCTGCTCCCCTCTCCTTGAAAACCAATCCGCGCGTCCTGCTTTTCCCCTGCGCTGTCGCTCGCTACTCCGACCTGAAACATCCCGCAACGTTCCCGCTCACCGTTTGCTGCCCCCTGCCCGATAACCCGACATTCCTGTGACGGGAACATGACAGTTTTTTCACTTTTGGCTCCCCATACTCCGCGCCCTTGAGGGTTGGACGCCTTGATTCAATGCGCGTCGAAGGTGACATGTTGCCTGCCGGACATTGGATCGGTCGTCTGAACGATATCTGTGGTGGAGCGTTTGATGGCAATTTCAAAACGGAGTGCTAAAACTCCGAGCGGGTTTGACTGGGCTGGCCTGGCCTGGCTGTTTTTCTTCTTCTGGTATTTCTCGGGCATCACCCAACTGCTGATCCAACTGACCGACACGTCGGGGTTCGCCGGCTTTCGCCAGGCTTTCGTCCTGAGCGGCATCTGGCTGGCGCCGATGTTGCTGTTTCCGAAAAAGACCCGCGTGATGGCCGCCGTGATCGGCGTTGTGCTCTGGGCCTGCTCGATGGCTGCCCTGGGGTATTTCTTCATCTACCAGCAGGAGTTTTCCCAGAGCGTCATCTTCATCATGTTCGAATCGAACGTGTCGGAAGCCGGCGAGTACATGACCCAGTACTTTGCCTGGTGGATCGTGCTGGCGTTCATCGCCCACACTGCGTTCGCGATTTTCCTGTGGACCCGCCTGCGCCCGGTCTACCTGCCCCGGGGCCGCGCCTGGGTCGTGGCCACCGCCCTGCTGGTGGCGATCATCGGCTACCCGCTGGCCAAACAGATGGCCCGGCATGACGACGTTGCCTCGGGCCTTGAGGCTTTTGAATCGCGCATCGAGCCTGCGGTGCCATGGCAGATGCTGGTGGCGTACCACCGCTACACCCAGCAACTGGACAACATGCAAGGTATGCTCGCCAGCAGCAGCAACATCGCGCCGCTGAAAAACCTCAATGACCAGCAGGCCAATCTGCCGACGACTCTGGTGCTGGTGATCGGCGAATCCACCAACCGCCAACACATGCACCTGTACGGCTACCCGCGCCAGACCACGCCCAACCTTGACCAACTCAAGGATCAGCTGGAAGTTTTCACCAACGTGATCACGCCCCGCCCGTACACCATCGAAGCGCTGCAGCAGGTGCTGACCTTTGCGGATGAGGAATCACCGGACCTCTATTTGAAGACACCGTCCATTGTCAGCGTCATGAAGCAAGCCGGGTACAAGACCTTCTGGATCACCAACCAGCAGACCATGACCAAGCGCAACACCATGTTGACGACCTTCTCCGAACAGGCCGACGAGCAGGTGTACCTGAACAACAACCGCAACCAGAACGCCCGCCAGTACGACGGTGACGTGATTGCGCCGTTCGCCAAGGCACTGGACGACGCCGCGCCACGCAAGCTGATCGTGGTCCATTTGCTGGGCACGCACATGGCCTATCAATACCGCTACCCGCCGTCTTTCGAGCAGTTCACCGGCCGTGAAGGCGTGCCGGCGGGCATCGATGACAGCAAGCTGCCGCTGTACAACAGCTACGACAACGCGGTGCTGTACAACGATTTCGTGGTCTCCAGTCTGATCAAGACCTACAGCAAGGCCGACCCCAATGGCTTTTTGTTGTACCTCTCCGACCACGGCGAAGACGTGTACGACTCGCCCGGGCATAACGTGCTGGGCCGCAACGAAGCCAAACCCACGATCCCGATGTACACCGTACCCTTTATCGCGTACGCCTCGCCGAAATGGAAAGCGAGCCACGACTGGAATTTCGACAGCATCAAGGACCGCCCGTACAGCAGCTCACAACTGATTCACACCTGGTCTCAATTGGCGGGACTCAGCTTTGATGAACTGGACACCACCAAGAGCCTGGTCAGTTTCGACTTCAAGGAACGTCCGCGCCTGATCGGTGACCCGTACGGGCCACGGGGCTTGAGCGACTTCGCGCACATGGAGAAGCCCGCTGTGCCGTTCACCCAGCCGCCGGAAGTGGCGGTGAAGTAAAAACGCCGCGCCCTGGAACGACAAAAGGCCTGCGCGATGCAGGCCTTTTTTTGTGTCATTCCACCTGCAAATATCACATCACCGTGGGAGCGGACCTGTCCGCGAATGCAATCTGCCAGGCGCCGGGGGTGTATCGGGCCCACTGACGTCTTCGCGGACAGGTCCGCTCCCACAATGACTGCGCCCGACCTCCCCCTCGCGCCGGACGCTGATCCTACAAAAAAGGCAGCATCACGCCTTGCGCAACAACACCCGCGTCACGCGTCGTTCGCGGACCTGCACCACCTTCAGATGCCAGCCCTGGGCCTGCAGTTCATCACCGATCACCGGCAGGCGATCCAGCAGGCTCACCACAAGGCCCGCCAGGGTCTGGTAATCCTCGGTGGCGGCGGCTTTGAAACCCGTGCGTTCGCGCAGGCGGTCCAGGTTCATGGCGGCGTTGACCAGCACCCCGTCACCCTCTTCCACCAGGTCCGGCCCCTCGAGTTCGCTAGCGTCCGGCAGCTGGCCGGCAATCGATTCGAGAATGTCGGTCATGGTCAGCAGGCCGGTGAAGTCGCCGAATTCGTTGACCACGAACGCAATGTGCGTCGATTCGCTGCGCATCTGCTCCAACGCGTTGAGGATCGAGAAGCTGTCCAGCAGGTTGATGGCCTTGCGCGACAGGTGCTCGAGGTTCGGTTGCTTGCCCGCCAAAAGCTCGTTCAGCAGCTCCTTTTTGTGCAGGAAACCCAGCGGCTCCTCAATGCGACCGGCGCGGATCAACGGCAGGCGCGAGTAGGACGACTGCATCAACTGCTGGCGAATGGTGTCCGGGTCGTCCGCCAGGTCGATGCAGTCGATGTCGTTGCGCACCGTCATCACCGAGCGAATCGGACGCTCGGCCAGCTGCAGCACGCCGCTGATCATCACCCGCTCGCGTCGATCGAACACCACCTGATCGGCACCGCCCTCCAGCATGTCGGCGATCTCTTCGCCCACCTCGTCGGCGCCGGGTTTGCGTCCGCCCAGCAAGCGCAACACCGCATGGGCTGTGCGTTCACGCAACGGCAAACTGCCGTGGTGGTGACGCTTGCGCCGCGACCGGGCCAACTGATTGAACAGCTCGATCAGGATCGAGAAACCAATGGCCGCGTACAGATAGCCCTTGGGAATGTGGAAGCCCAGGCCGTCGGCGGTGAGGCTGAAGCCGATCATCATCAAAAAGCCCAGGCACAACATGATCACCGTGGGGTGCGCGTTGACGAAATTCGTCAGCGGCTTGCTGGCGATGATCATGATGCCGATGGAGAACACCACCGCGATCATCATCACCGACAGGTGCTCCACCATGCCTACCGCGGTGATCACGGCGTCCAGGGAGAACACCGCATCGAGCACCACGATCTGCGCGACGATGGGCCAGAACACTGCGTAGGACGCGCTGCCGGATTTTTGCGCGACATGCCCTTCCAGCCGCTCGTGCAGTTCCATGGTGGCCTTGAACAGCAAGAACACACCGCCGAACAGCATGATCAGGTCGCGACCGGAAAACGTTTTGCCGAAGACTTCCAGCAACGGCTCAGTCAGCGTCACCATCCACGAGATGCTGGCCAGTAAGCCCAGGCGCATGATCAGCGCCAGGGACAGGCCGATCACCCGGGCCCGGTCGCGCTGCTCGGGCGGCAACTTGTCCGCCAGGATCGCGATGAACACCAGGTTGTCGATACCCAGCACCAGCTCCAGAACAATCAGCGTCAACAGGCCCAGCCAGGCCGTGGGGTCTGCAATCCATTCCATGGGTCAGGCGTCCTTGATCGGTGAGGTAAAGACTGCGGGCACGGCACAACACACCGCGCGTGGAAGCGTGGCGCGGTCAGCGGGATCAGGGCAGGAAGCGAGGGCGTCAGGGATGCGACAGCGGGATGACAAAACGTGATGCCCATTCAACGAATGGAAGGGGCAACTGGGAGGTTCCAGTGAAAGTGACATGGGCGTCCAGAAATCAATACGGGACGCGATCCTACCCCTGCAGCGGAAAAAACTGACAGCTGAGAACTGTTACAAATTCTTCAGCGGCTCCGACCTGTAGGAGCGAACTTGTTCGCGAAAGCGTTCAACCTGACACACCCTGTCGTCCGCTTCGCCAACAAGTTGGCTCCTACAGAAGCGTTACAACGCCTTCTGCCAGAACAACGCCCGGCCCATCTTCGGATCAAGGGTGTAGTCGTCAAAACCCAGTTTGCGGTACGCGCCCTGGGCCACGGCGTTGCCCTCCAGCACTTCCAGAGTGATCTTGCAGCAGCCGCGCTGGCGGGCGATTTCCTCGACCTTCATCAGCATTTTCTGGCTGATGCCCTGGCCTCGGTAAGCCGCGATCACTGCCACGTCATGCACGTTGACCAGTGGCCGGCAGGCGAAGGTCGAGAACCCTTCGAAGCAATTGACCAGCCCCACCGGCTCACCGGCAATGAACGCCAGGACGCTGAACGCATGGGGCCGCTTGGCCAATTCCAGGGCCAGTTGCTGGCGCGTGTCCATGGAGAGGGACTGGCCACCCCCCATGACATCTTCAGCGTATTGATTGAGTACAAAGCCGATCGCTTGCGCATGGACCGGGTTGGTGTAGCTGGCTTGCAGTACCAGAACCTCTGGGGTTTCCATTTCCATCCTCTACCGCTCAGTGCTGTTCAGGCGACGTGAAAGCCTCGGGCGTCCACGTGCCGCAGGGCGAAGATTCTAACGCGCCACGCGCAAAAATGGTCCGAGACATATGTAGGAAACGTCTCCGCCGCAAGGGACATGCACCTGATTCGCACCGAATCGGCACAGTAGCCGCACCGACAAGAGGCACTCATTCCTTTTTCCGTTTCAGTGGCTGAGACGACCACCCTGCAAACCACTAGACGAGGCTGTGCACGTTTTTGATTGTCAAACAATCCGACCAATGGTCGCAGGCCCGTTTTGAACAACCGGCTGCTCTAATAGAGGGCATTTCTGCGACCTCCAGACGATTGCCGAAGCCGTGACACTTCCTACAAACGGCTTCTATGCCACGTGCCAGACATTTCCGAGAAAAAAAGGCGAAACTTCTACAAATGGCCTGGGTCAGGGTATTAGAGCGCCTATGCTGTTGCATCAAGCCCGAGCAGAGGCCGCCTTTACCCCGTCCAGTCACTAAGCAGTCGGTAAATGGGTATCGATCTTGCGTAGGACTTGTGTGCCTGGCCATAGGACATGGCCATTAAATGCTCAAGTGCTGTATCAACACTGTATCGAACTGGAGAAAAAGATGATTAGTGCCGCTGTCAAAACCCAGAAGGGAGAGAGTTTTAATCAGCCGGCCAGCGAGCTGACCCATCTGCCGGTCTTCGCAACGACGAGCGTGCCCGCGCTGCAACTGCCTCCTGTTCAACCAGGGATGTCTATGGCGAACCGGAAGAAAGTCCTGTTCGTGACATCGGAAATGGCCGACCTGGTGAAAACCGGCGGTCTGGGTGATGTGTCTGCTGCACTGCCGCGCGCCATGCGCCACTTGCACGATGTACGCGTGCTGATTCCCGGCTATCCACAGGTCATCAATAGCGGAAACCCGATTTACATCATCAGCGAACTCAATGGCCACGCCGCCTTGCCCCCTTGCAAGATCGGCCGTATGGACATGAAGGACGGGCTGGTGATCTATGTGTTGATTTGCCCGGAACTGTACGAACGTGAAGGCACGCCCTACGGCGACAACCAGGGCCGCGACTGGTCGGACAACCATATCCGCTTCGCGCGCCTGGGCCTTGCCGCTGCTGAATTCGCCGCCGGCGCGGTGAAGACGCAGTGGTGCCCCGAGCTGGTTCATGCCCACGACTGGCCTGCCGGTCTGGCCCCTGCCTATATGAAGTGGCGCGGGCAGACGACGCCGAGCATTTTCACCATTCACAACCTGGCGTATCAGGGCTTTGTCAGCACGGCGTCGAGCCGCGAGCTGGGCATTCCTGATTCGGCCCTGGGTCCCGATGGCATGGAGTTCTACGGCAAGCTGTCTTTTATCAAGGCCGGCATGGCGTATTCGAGCCACATCACCACCGTCAGCGCGACCTACGCCAAGGAAATCACCACACCTGAATTCGGCTGTGGCCTGGAAGGCTTTCTGCAGAGCAAGGCCGACCTTGGCAAGCTCAGCGGCATTCCCAACGGCATCGATGAAAGCTGGGACGCGGCCACCGACGACCACCTGATCTGCCGCTTTGCGCCCAACGAATGGACGCGCAAGGAAATCAACGCTGATTACGTGCGTGAACTCTTTGAACTCGAGCCGTCAACCGGTCCTCTATTTGCTGTGGTGTCGCGTCTGGTTTACCAAAAGGGTCTGGACCTGACCATCAGCGTTGCCGAGCACATCGTCAACAACGGCGGACAGATCGCGATTATCGGTCGTGGCGAGCCGGAAGAAGAAGACGCCATGCGTGAGCTGGCTGCCCGGTTTCCCGGTCAGATCAGCGTGCGGGTCGGCTTCAACGAAACCGACGCCCGGCGCATGTTTGCCGGCAGCGATTTTCTGTTGATGCCATCGCGCTACGAGCCTTGCGGCTTGAGCCAGATGTACGCCCAGCGATTCGGCTCTTTGCCGATCGCGCGCAAGACGGGCGGCCTGGCCGACACCATCGAAGACGGTTGCACGGGCTTTTTGTTTGATGAGTCCACCGTAGAAAGTTACGCCGAAGCCCTGACCCGTGCATTCAAGGTCTTCGCCCATCCGCAGCTTCTCAATGCCATGCGCTGCCGTGCAATGGCTGCCCCGTTCGACTGGCACAAAGCAGTTGAACCGTATGCTGACCTTTATCAGGAACTTCTGAAGAAGAACGTGGGTGTTTCGCTGCAATACTGATTGATGAATTGACTACAAGGGGTAACGGATGCCTTCGCGCACGGATGAGAACTGGCGCCACGGCGCCACTCTGCTGGATTCCGATCACACCCGGTTCGCCCTCTGGGCGCCGGACGCTTATTACGTCAGTGTCGAGACCGAGGATGGCCAGTCATTGGCCATGCTGCCCCAGACTGACGGCTGGTTTGTCCTCGAAACGCGCTGCCCGGCGGGCACGCGTTACCGCTTCAAAATCGACGAAAACCTCGAAGTACCTGACCCGGCGTCCCGGGCTCAGGTCGGCGATGTGCATGGCTACAGCGTCGTCGTCGATCCTGATGCCTATCAATGGCAACACCAGGCCTGGACCGGTCGGCCCTGGCATGAAGCGGTCATCTATGAACTGCACGTGGGTTCCCTGGGCGGTTATGCCGCTGTCGAGGGCCTGTTGGCGCGCCTGGCCGAAACCGGCGTCACCGCCATCGAACTGATGCCGCTGGCGCAGTTCCCGGGCGACCGCAATTGGGGCTACGACGGTGTCCTGCCCTATGCGCCGCAATCTTCGTACGGCACGCCGGAGCAGTTGAAGCACCTGATCGACGCCGCTCACGGTGTGGGTCTCGCGGTCGTGCTGGACGTGGTCTACAACCACTTCGGTCCTGACGGCAATTACCTGAACGCCTACGCCAAGGAATTCTTCCGCAGCGACAAGAAAACCCCGTGGGGCGACGCCATTGATTTCCGTCGCCGGGAAGTGCGGGATTTCTTCATCAACAACGCGTTGATGTGGCTGCTGGAATACCGCTTCGACGGGCTGCGGCTGGACGCTGTGCACGCCATCGAGGACGCGACCTTTCTCCATGAGTTTGCCGAACGAATTCGCGAGCAAGTGGAAGACCCGCGCCACGTGTGGTTGATGCTGGAGAACGAATTCAACGAAGCCCATCGCCTGGAAAAAGGCTTTGACGCCCAGTGGAACGACGACGGCCACAACACCCTGCACGTGCTGCTGACCGGCGAAACCGACGCGTACTACACCGACTTCGCCGAACAGCCGACCCACAAGCTGGCACGTCTGCTCAGTGAAGGCTTCGTGTATCAGGGTGAAGCCACCCGTCACGGCCACAACCGTGGCGAGCCCAGCGGTCATTTGCCACCGAGCGCGTTCGTCCTCTTCCTGCAGAACCATGACCAGATCGGCAACCGTGCAATGGGCGAACGGCTGGTGCAGATCAGCCCTGCCCCTGCGTTACGTGCCGCCACCGCCTTGCTGTTGCTGTCGCCGATGATTCCGATGCTGTTCATGGGTGACGAATGGGGCGCCAGTGAGCCGTTCCTGTTCTTCACCGATTTCCACGACGAACTGGCCGATGCCGTGCGCGAAGGCCGTCGCGGAGAATTTGCCGATTTCGCTGCGTTCGCCGACGAAGAACAACGCAAGCGCATTCCCGACCCGAATGCCCTGTCGACCTTCGACGCATCGCGTCCTGCGTTTGATGCCGTGTACCTGGAAACCGACAAAGGCACCGACCATCAAAGCTGGCTGGCCCTGTACCGCGAACTGCTGCAGATCCGTCATCGCGACATCGTGCCGCGCATTCCCGGCGCCATGGCGTTGGGCACCGATGTGCTGGGCGACAAAGCCGTCTCGGCACGCTGGCGCATGGGCGATGGCAGCACGCTGCGTATCGAGCTGAACCTGAGCGAGCATGCGCTGCTGACGCAGGAGTACACCGCCACGCAGATCCTGTTCGAGTCGCACGCTAAATCCGCAGAACTTTCCCAGCAAGGCAGCCTCAATCCCTACACGGTCGTTGTCAGCCTGACTGCCCGTGACGTGTTGGAGGAACAGGATGAGCAATGAGCAACTTGAAATGCTGGCCGCTGAAGCAGGGCTGTCGGTCGACTGGACAGATGCCAACGACCGGCCCCAGCGCGTCAGTCCCGAGGTGCTGCGCAAGGTCCTCGCCGGCCTGGGCTACCCGGCCGAGGATGACGAACAGATCACGGCCAGCCTGAAACAGCTGGAAGCTGAAAGCCAGACCCGCACCGCTCCACCCCTGCTGACCGTGGACCACGGCAGCAACCTTGACCTGTCGGCCTGGTTTGAACCGGAAACGCCATTTACGCTGGAGCTCGAAGACGGTTCGCGGCTCGATGCCAGACTGACCGCCAACGCCGCGCTGCCGGCGCTGGCCACCGTGGGCTATCAACAGCTGACCATTGCCGGTCAGCACCTGACCATCGCTGTAGCGCCGAAAACCAGCTACACCATGGCCATGGCCACCCACAGCGAGCTTCCTCGCGCCTGGGGACTCACCGCGCAGCTGTATGCGTTGCGCCGTGAAGGCGATGGCGGCTTCGGCGACACCCAGGCACTGGAGATCTTTGCCCGCTCTGCCGGAGAACGCGGCGTCGCGGCCATTGCCATCAGCCCGGTGCACGCGATGTTCGCCACCGGCAGCGAAAACTTCAGCCCGTATTCGCCGTCCAGTCGTTTGTTTCTCAATGCGCTGTACGCCGCACCCGGCGCCATTCTCGGCGATCGCGCAGTGCGTACCGCCGTTGAAGAAACAGGCCTGGGTGAAGAACTCAAACGCCTGGAAGCCTTGCCCCTGATCGATTGGCCCTCGGCTGCAGCGGCGAAGTGGACATTGCTGCGCGCGTTGTACAGCGCCTTCACCGCCACCGATCACCCGCTCAACGAAGACTTCAACAGCTTCCGTCACGCGGGCGGGGAAGCGCTGATCAACCATTGCCGCTTCGAAGCCCTGCGCGATCAGAGCGAAAAGCTGGGCATCAGCAACAACTGGCATGAATGGCCGGACGCCTACAAAAACCCGCGCAGCAAGGACATCGACAGCTTTGCCAATGAGCACAGTGACCTGGTGGGTTTCCACGCGTTCGCCCAGTGGCTGATTGCGCGTGGCCTGGAACGCGCGCAGACAGCGGCGCGCACCAGCGGCATGGCTATCGGCCTGATCGGTGACCTGGCCGTCGGCGCCGACGGCTCGGGCAGCCAGGCCTGGAGCCGGCAAGACGAATTGCTCTCGGAACTGACCGTAGGCGCACCGCCTGACATCCTCAATCAGTCCGGCCAAAGCTGGGGCATCTCGGCGTTCTCGCCCAACGGCCTCAAGCGCAACGGCTTCCGCGCGTTCATCGAAATGCTGCGGGCCAACTTCGCCCACGCCGGTGGCCTGCGCATCGACCACGTCATGGCCCTGCAGCGCCTGTGGGTGGTGCCGATGGATTCGCCGCCCAGTGAGGGCGCGTACCTGAACTTCCCGCTGGACGACATGCTGCGCCTGCTGTGCCTGGAATCCTGGCGGCACAAGGCGGTGGTGCTGGGTGAAGACCTGGGCACCGTGCCGGAAGGGCTGCATGAAAAACTCTCGACCCGGGGCATCCTGGGCATGCGGGTCCTGTTGTTCGAACAGGAAGACGGGGTGTTCAAGCCGATCACGCAATGGTCCAACGACGCACTCGCCACTACCAGCACCCACGACCTGCCGACCCTCAAGGGCTGGCTGACCGAAAAGGACATCAACCTGAACGCCGAACTGGGCCAGGTCGATGCCGACGCCGAGCGCACCTGGCGTCAGAGTCGTGCCCGTGAACGTCAGGGCCTGCTGGATGTGCTGACCTACAACTACAGCCTCAAAAACCCGACTGACAGTGACATCATCGATGCCAGCGTCTGTTACCTGGGGCATACCCCCGCGCCTTTGGTTCTTTTACCTATGGAGGATGCCTTGGGCATCGAAGAACAATCCAACCTGCCTGGCACCATCGACACCCACCCCAACTGGCGTCGTCGTCTGCCGGGTGACAGCGGCGCGTTGCTGGACAACATCGATGCCGCCCGCCGCCTCGAGTTATTGGCCGCTGCGCGTCAGCAATCAGCGGAGCGTGACCAATGAGTGCCGCCCTGCCCCCTGTCAAATCGTTGCGCGCCACCCAGCGCCTGCAGTTTCACAAAGACTTCACCCTGGACGACGCCGTCAAGCTGGTGCCGTACTTTTCCAGCCTCGGCATCAGCCACATTTACGCCTCGCCATTGCTCACGGCGCGTGCCGGTTCGATGCACGGTTACGATGTGGTCGACCCCCGCGTCATCAACCCGGAACTGGGCGGCGAACCCGCGCTGCGCCGGTTGGTCGCTGCCCTGCGTGAGCACGGCATGGGCCTGATTCTGGACATCGTGTCCAACCACATGGCGGTCGGCGGTTCCGACAACCCCTGGTGGCTGGACCTGATGGAATGGGGTCAACGCAGCCCGTACGCGAAGTTCTTCGACATCCAGTGGAATTCCCCCGACCCGCTGCTCAAGGGCCAATTGCTTTTGCCGTTCCTCAGTTCCGACTACGGCACGGTGTTGCAGGCCGGCGATCTGAAGCTGTGCGTGGACGCCGAACAGGGCAGTTTCCGGGTCGAGCATTACCAGCACCATTTCCCGATCAATCCGGGCACGTACGCCCCGCTGCTCGATGCCGCTGGCGAACCACAATTGCACGAACTGGCGCAACGCTTCGCCGCGCTGGACCAGTACCCGCAAGCCTATGAGCGCGCGCGTCAGGCCAAGGCCGAGCTGGCCGACGTGCTCAAGCAGCAACCGGCCCTGATCAAGGCGCTGGAAAAAGGTTTCGAGCGCTTCGACGGTCGTACGCCGGAAGGCTTCAAGGCGTTTCACCGGTTGCTGGAACAGCAGGATTACCGCCTGGCGAGCTGGCGGACCTCGGGCGACGACATCAACTGGCGGCGCTTCTTCGACATCAACGAGCTGGGCGGCCTGCGGGTCGAGCGGCCGGCGGTGTTCGAAGCCACCCACGGCAAGATTTTCGAACTGATCAGTGAAGGCCTGGTAGATGGCCTGCGCATCGATCACATCGACGGCCTGGCCGACCCGCGCGGCTATTGCCGTCGCTTGCACCGTCGGGTGCAGAGCCTGCTGCCCAAGCGTCCCGCCGGTACCGAGCTTGCGCACCTGCCGATCTTCGTCGAGAAGATCCTCGGCCCGGACGAGCAACTGCACGAAGACTGGAGCGTGGACGGCACCACCGGCTACGAATTCATGAACCAGGTGTCGCTGCTGCAACACGATCCCAAGGGTGAAGCGGTCTTGGGTGAGTTGTGGAGTCGCATCAGCGGCCGCACCGCAGACTTCAATCAGGAAGTGCTGGAAGCCCGCGACCTGGTGCTTCACGGCACCCTGGCCGGGGATTTCGAAAACGTCGCCCAAGCGCTGCTGCAAGTGGCACGCAGCGACGTCATGAGCCGCGACCTGACCTTCGGTGCGATCCGTCGCGCGTTGCTGGCGCTGGTGGTAAATTTCCCGATCTACCGCACCTACATCAGCGCCTGCGGCCGTTCGGAAGAAGACGACCGCTATTTCCAGCAGGCCATGACCGGCGCGCGCACGATGCTCAGCGAAGGCGACTGGCCGGTGCTGGACTACCTGCAGCTGTGGCTGGGTGGCGAGCGCCTGCGTTGGTTCCCGCTGGGCCCGTTGCGCGACCTGCGCCGCAAGGCCTGCACCCGCTTCCAGCAGCTCACCTCGCCGGTGGCGGCCAAGTCGGTGGAAGACACCTCGTTCTACCGTTCCGCCGTGCTGCTGTCGCGCAACGATGTGGGCTTCCACCCGCAACATTTCAGCGCACCGGTCAGTGATTTCGATGAGGCCTGCATCAAGCGTCATGAGGCCTTCCCGGAGAACCTGCTGACCACCGCGACCCACGACCACAAACGTGGCGAGGACACCCGTACCCGTCTGGCCGTGCTCAGCGAATGCGCGCCGTGGTATGCCGAGCAGGTGGAGCGCTGGTTGCAACTGTCCGCGCCGCTCAAGGGCGAAGACGTTGCCATCAGCCCTGGCGACGAGCTGATGCTGTATCAGGCGTTGCTGGGCAGCTGGCCGCTGGACCTCAATGGCGAAAGCGAATCGGAGGACTACCTCAAGCGCCTCGTTCAGTGGCAGGAAAAGGCCCTGCGCGAAGCCAAGTTGCAGAGCAGCTGGAGCGCCGCCAACGAGCCCTATGAAACAGCGTGCCGCGAGTTCCTGAGCGCCTTGTTGCTCAAGCCCGAAGGCCTGGCACTGCGTCAGTCCATCGGTGCGACGGCCAATCGGATCGCTACCGCTGGTGCGTTGAACAGTCTGGCGCAAACTTTGCTGCGATTGACCGTGCCCGGTGTACCTGATCTGTATCAGGGCACTGAGTTCTGGGATTTCAGTCTGGTGGATCCGGACAACCGTCGTCCGGTGGATTACCCCGCGCGCGAACGTGCGCTGAGTGAATCCGTACCCGTCACCGACCTGCTCTCCCAGTGGCACGATGGCCGCATCAAGCAGGCCGTGATCGCGCAAGCGCTGCAGGTGCGCAACGATCATCCCGACCTGTTCAGTGACGGCGTTTATCAACCGCTTGAAGTGCTCGGGCAGCACGCCGAACACGTGATGGCATTTGCGCGGATACACGAAGATACGCGGGCTATTGTTGTAGTGCCCCGTCTGTTCAATGAACTATTGGGCACTGCACAAACTCCATTCATCAACGCTGCAAATTGGGGCGATACACGAATTACCTTGCCGTTCACTGATTCGGATCTAAATTGGAAGGGACTTTTTTCACAGTCCATAGTCACAACCAACAAGGAGATGTTCCTCAGTGCAGCGCTCAAGGAATTTTCTGTAAACCTGCTTATTCAAACCTTGTAATACCCGGGAGTGTCGAGATGAGTGCCGACGAGAAAAAGATTAAGGATTTCGCTTATCAGATCTGGAAATCAGAAGGCGAACCGCACGGTCAGGATGAGCGTCACTGGGAAATGGCGCAAAAGCTAGCCAAGGCTGAGGCTTCGGCCCCAGGCAAAGCGGCTGCCGGCAAGTCCACCAAGGCCAAAGCGTCCAAGGCGGACAGCAAGGCCGAGCCTAAATCTGCCGCGAAGCCGGCGGCCAAAGCCGCAGCCAAGCCTGCAGCCAAGGCAGCCCCTGCTGCTCCGGCCGCCAAGAAGGCTGAAAAGCCGGCTGCGAAGCCTGCGGCCAAGGCTGAGCCAAAACCGGCCGCCAAGCCCAAGGCTGCTTCAGGTTCGACAGGATCGGCGACTTCCGCTCCGGCCAAACCGGCCAGCAAGCCCGCCGCCAAACCAGCTGCCAAAAAGCCTGCCGCCAAGCCACCCGCAGCCTGATTGCCCTCTCGATTCAGAGCGCACACGCAGCGGTGATTCACGACCGCAGAAACGACCTGTCACACCGTCGTTTTCTGCGGTCATTTTAAAACCTGTTTTAACCAATGGCGCGGCCCACGGCTGCGACAAAGGCCCCGTTCGCCTTCAGGAAATCATTCGACGTCAGGAATCAACATGAGCAAGCAAGAAGCCAAACCCGCAGAAAAAGCGACACAGAATGACTCTCCGAAGGCCGACGCGCCGGACGTGGTCCCCAGCCGTATCCGTGAAGGCCTGCCCTTCCCGCTCGGCGCCAACTGGGACGGGCTGGGGGTCAACTTCGCGTTGTTCTCCGCGCACGCCACCAAGGTTGAGCTGTGCCTGTTCGACTCCACCGGCGAGATCGAACTGGAGCGCATCGAGCTTCCCGAATACACCGACGAAATTTTCCACGGTTACCTGCCAGACGCCCACCCAGGCCAGGTCTACGGCTATCGCGTCTACGGTCCGTATGACCCGCAGAACGGCCATCGCTTCAACCACAACAAATTGCTGATTGACCCGTACGCCAAGCAACTGGTGGGCGAACTCAAGTGGTCCGAAGCCTTGTTCGGCTACACCATCGGTCACCCCGATGACGACCTCAGCTTCGACGAACGCGACAGCGCGCCGTTCGTGCCCAAGTGCAAAGTCATCGACCCGGCCTATTCCTGGGGCCGCGATCAGCGGGCCAATGTGCCGTGGGACAAGACGATTTTCTACGAGACCCACACCCGCGGTTACACCATGCGCCATCCGGACGTCCCGGATGAGCTCAAAGGTACGTTCTCGGGCCTGAAGGTCGCGTCGGTCATCCAGCACATCAAGAGCCTGGGTGTGTCTTCGGTTGAATTGCTCCCGGTCCATGCCTTCGTCAACGACCAGCATTTGCTGGAAAAAGGCATGACCAACTACTGGGGCTACAACACCATCGCGTTCTTCGCCCCGGACCCGCGCTTCCTGGCCCATGGCAAGATTGCCGAGTTCAAGGAAATGGTCGCGCACATGCACCATGCCGGGCTCGAAGTGATCCTGGACGTGGTCTATAACCACACCGCAGAAGGCAACGAGCGCGGCCCGACCCTGTCCATGCGCGGGATCGACAACGCCTCCTACTACCGCCTGATGCCCGATGACAAGCGCTACTACATCAACGACTCCGGCACCGGCAACACCCTGGACCTGAGCCACCCGTGCGTGCTGCAGATGGTCACTGACTCCCTGCGCTACTGGGCGAGCGAAATGCACGTCGACGGCTTCCGCTTCGACCTGGCCACCATCCTCGGCCGTTACCACGACGGTTTCGACGAGCGTCACAGTTTCCTCGTGGCCTGCCGTCAGGACCCGGTCCTGAGCCAGGTCAAGCTGATCGCCGAGCCATGGGACTGCGGTCCGGGCGGTTATCAGGTCGGCGGCTTCCCGCCAGGCTGGGCAGAGTGGAACGACAAGTTCCGCGACACCGTGCGCGCCTTCTGGAAAGGCGATGAAGGCCAATTGTCTGACTTCGCCAACCGCATGACGGCCTCGGGCAACATGTTCAATCAGCGCGGTCGCCGCCCGTACTCGTCGGTGAACTTCATCACCGCCCACGACGGCTTCACCCTGCACGACCTGGTGTCGTACAACGAGAAGCACAACGAGGACAACGACGAAGGCAACCAGGACGGCAGCAACGACAACCGTTCGTGGAACTGCGGCGTCGAAGGTCCGACCGACGATCCGGCCATCAACGAGCTGCGCCTGCGTCAGATGCGCAACTTCTTCTCGACCCTGCTGCTGGCTCAAGGCACGCCGATGATGGTGGCCGGTGACGAGTTCGCCCGCACCCAACACGGCAACAACAACGCCTATTGCCAGGACAGCGAAATTGGCTGGGTCAACTGGGACCTGGACGAAGACGGCAAGGCGCTGCTCAAGTTCGTCAAGCGCCTGATCAAGTTGCGCCTGAGCTACCCGATCCTGCGTCGCGGCCGTTTTCTGGTCGGCGATTACAACGAGGAACTGGGGGTTAAGGACGTCACCTGGCTGTCGCCGGACGGCAGCGAGATGAGCGTCGAGCAGTGGGAGGACGCCAACTCGCGTTGCCTGGGCATGTTGATGGATGGCCGCGCACAGGAAACCGGTATCCGTCGTCGCGGTTCCGAAGCGACCCTGCTGCTGGTGGTCAACTCGCACCACGAAGGCGTCAACTTCACCTTCCCCGAAGTACCGGAAGGCTCCCACTTCACCTGCCTGATCGATACCAATCAGCCGGATGTGAAAGGCAAGGAGCAGTTCGATTTCGGCAACGAGTACACCATCACCCCGCGTTCGCTGGTGTTGTTCGAACTGCAGAAAGAAGAGCAGGCATGAGCCGGGCGCTGAGCGAGTTTCTTGCCCAGCGCACGCAGCGACTCGACAGTCCGCAGGCTCTGGGCGAGTGCCTTCGGGCACTGGTCCATGAGCAGCTTGCCAGCCTGCCGCCACCTGGCGGCGGGCACACGCTTGAGCGCTGGCGCAGTTTGGCCAGCGTGGCGGCCCATGATCTGGGCCTGTGCAAACTCTACGAAGGTCACACCGACGCCCTGGCGATCATGGCCGAGCTGAAAAGCTCGGTGGTGCCGTCCGGCAGTACATGGGGCATGTGGGCGGCTGAACCGCCCCAGGCCCGCGTCACTCTTTCCGGCAACAGCACGGACGTTCGCATGGACGGCCGCAAGGCCTGGTGTTCAGGTGCCGCTGTGCTGAGCCACGCATTAATGACCTGCTGGGATGACCAGGGACGGCAGCAACTGGTTGCCGTTGCCCTCGATCAACCCGGCGTCACGATTACCTCCGACGGCTGGTGCGCTGTCGGCATGGGCGCCACGGCCAGCGTCGAGGTGCGGTTTGACGACGCCCTCGGGCGGACCGTCGGCGAACCGGGCGGTTACCTGTCCCGCCCCGGCTTCTGGCAGGGCGGCATCGGCATCGCCGCGTGCTGGTATGGCGCGGCCGGTGCGATCGCCGAACGCCTGCATCAGGCCTGTCAGCGCCGCGAAGAACCCCACGCGCTGGCCCACCTGGGCGCCGTGGACACCGCGTTGTTCAGCGCCGCGCAGGTGCTGCACAACGCGGCGCGCGCGGTGGACCAACAGCCGCTGGCAGACGCCCAATGGCTGGCCCGCCGTTGCCGCGCGGTCGTCGAACAGGCCACGCAGCAGGTCATCGAACACGTGGGCCGCGCCTTGGGTGCCGGCCCGTATTGCAAGGATGCGCAGTTCGCCCGGCTGATGGCCGACCTGCCGGTGTTCCTGCGCCAGAGTCACGCCGAACGCGATCTGGCGGCGCTGGGCCATGGGCTCGCGACGTCCTCACTGGATTCCACTCCCCCGCTGCGCAGTGTGACGGCGGGGCCGTGGTCGTTATGAGTAGCGCTTATGAGTGACAACCCTATCGTTGGCAACGGCACTTCGCTGCACGCCTGGCAAGGCTCCGGCAAACTGGCGGCGGTCCCGGTGATCGGCGCTGATTTGCTGGTGCCCGCCGGCTCGCGGGCGGTGATCGTTGCGCCGCATCCCGATGATGAAATCCTCGGGTTTGGCGGCTTGATGCAACAGCTGACGCAGCTGGGACGCCCCATGGAGCTGATCTCGGTGACCGACGGCAGCGCCAGCCATCCCGGTTCCCAAGCGTGGACGGCGGAGCGCCTGAGCGTCATCCGTCCGCAGGAAAGCGTCGAAGCGGTCAAGCGCCTCGACGTTCCGCTGCACAGCCTGCAATGGATTCGCGGCGGGTTCGTCGACAGCGCGGTGGCCACGCAGGAAGTCCAGTTGGTGACGTTTCTGCAGCGGTATCTGCGCCCGACCGACGTGGTGTTCTGCACCTGGCGTCACGACGGGCACACCGATCACGAAGCCGTTGGCCGTGCCTGCGCAGTGGCGACTGCGGCAGTTGGTGCGCAATTGCATGAAGTGCCGATCTGGGCCTGGCACTGGGCTGACCCCGAAGATCCACGGCTGCCGTGGGAGCGGGCGCGCAAAATCCTCCTGGCGCCTGAAACCATTGCCCGCAAGCGCCACGCGGCCCACGCGTTTGCCAGTCAGTTGCAGGGTGATCCGCTGATCGGCCTGGAACCGGTGCTGCCGCCCCATGTGCTGGAGCGCCTGATGCAATCGTTCGAAGTGGTGTTCCTGTGACCGGTCTGCACAACGACAGCGTGGCCGATGACTATTTCGACCAGCTGTTCGAAAACAACGATGACCCTTGGGCGTTCAAGCAGCGCTGGTACGAGCGCCGCAAACGCGCGCTGACCCTGGCCGCCCTGCCCCGTGAACGCTATGCACGGATCTTCGAACCGGGTTGCGCCAACGGTGAACTGAGTGCTGAACTGGCCACCCGCTGCGACCGCTTTGTGGGTTGCGACACGGCCGCTGCAGCCGTCGAACTGGCCCGTGCGCGGCTGGCGGATTTCCCGCGGGCGCAGGTGTTACAGGCCCGCCTCCCGCAGCAGTGGCCCGAAGGCCGCTTCGACCTCATCGTGTTCAGCGAACTGGGTTACTACCTGAGCCTGAACGACCTGAATAGCTGGATCGACCGCGCGCTGGGGTCTCTCACCGATGACGGTCAGGTCCTCGCCTGCCACTGGCGCACCCCCATCGACGGCTGCCCCCTCACCGCCGAGCAAGTCCACGACACCCTCGAACAACGCCTCGGCCTGCACCGCGCGCTCAGCCATCAGGAAAGCGACTTCCTCCTGGACGTCTGGGCGCGGGAACCGATGTCGGTGGCGCAGAAGGAAGGGTTGCGCTGAGGTCGGTACATCCGGTGCATCTGTGGCGATTGATCCGTCGCCATCGCGGGCAAGCGCGCTCCTACAGCTGATCCCGGCAATTGCACGCGTCCACGTCGAACACAAACGTGTTGATCGTGCCCACGCTCCGCGAGGGCGCGCCATTCAAGACGCTCCGCGTCCGGCTTTTGATTCTGGCCGAAGGCCGTGGGAGCTGGCTTGTCCTGCGATGGGCCGCGCAGCCGTCATGAAACCATTCGCCCCAGGTGTGACAGGCCATACCGCGTTCACGGGGTCTGCTGCCGCTACGCGCCAGATCGCGGGACAAGCCACGCTCCTACGCCCTCCGGGCAGAAGCAAAATGCGGTGCCCTTTGTGCCTACCGCAGACCGTATGCGCGGGGGCTGATTGATCGTGCCAACGCTCCGCGAGGGCACGCCATTCATGACGCTCCGCGCCCGGCTTTTGATTCTGGCCGAAGGCCGTGGGAGCTGGCTTGTCCTGTGATTGGCTGCGAAGCCGTCATGAAACCATTCGCCCCAGGTGTCACAGGCCATACCGCGTTCACGGGGTCTGCTGCCGCTACGCGCCAGATCCCGGGACAAGCCACGCTCCTACGCCCTCCGGGCAGAAGCAAAATGCGATGCCCTTTATGCTGACCGCAGACCGTAAGCGCGGGGCTGATTGATCGTGCCCACGCTCCGCGCGGGCACGCCGTTCATAACGCTCCGCGTCCGGCTTTTGATTCTGGTCGAAGGCCGTGGGAGCGCAGCTTGCTCGCGATGGGCCGCGAAGCGGCCCCGAAACCATTCGCCCCAGGTGTCACAGGCCATACCGCATTCACGGGGTCTGCTGCCGCTACGCGCCAGATCGCGGGACAAGCCACGCGCCTACGCCCTCCGGGCAGAAGCAAAATGCGGTGCCCTTTATGCTGACCGCAGACCGTAAGCGCGGGGGCTGATTGATCGTGCCAACGCTCCGCGAGGGCACGCCATTCATGACGCTCCGCGCCCGGCTTTTGATTCTGGCCGAAGGCCGTGGGAGCGCAGCTTGCTCGCGATGGGCCGCGAAGCGGCCCCGAAACCAGACGACCGAGGTGCGTCAGACAAACCGCGTGGAAACCATCAAGCTGCGCAAATTATTCCTGATGCACCGCCGTCTGCATCCCCGCCGTGCTCAGCGGTGAGCCCAGGGCGTTGCCGAAAAAGCGCACGGCTTCGGCGCTGAGGGTGCGGTGGATGTCTTCACGGTCGACGCCGACGGCATCGGTGCACAACACCGGGGTGGTCGCGCGCTGCTCGTCGTCACACGGCGCCATGAACACGAAGTGCCCTGCCCCGGCCAGCAATTTGAAATCCGACACCTCCGGCAGCTTGCGCGCCAAGGCCTCGGCGTTCTTGTCGATGGCCAGCAGTTCGTCGCCGTCGCCGCTGTACAGCAACACCGGGACATGCACGTCAGCCAGCGTGTGCCGTCCGAACATCAAACCCAGCGGCGCCATCAGCATCAGCGCGCCCACCCGGGGATCCGCCTGAGCGTGCAGGTCATCGCGGTCGGCCAGCAATTCGCCTTGGGTCTTGCAGGCGTCACGGTCCTGGGGACGTTCGAGGCAATACTGCCGCAAGCGCTGCAGATCCGGTTGCGCACCGGCCAGGATCAAGGCCGTCTCGCCCCCGGCGGAATATCCGATCACGCCGACACGGCGGGCACTGATGTAAGGCGAGAGCATGGGATCGAGCAAGGCCGCGCTGATCGCTTCGGAGACCTGCAACGGCCGGCCGTACAGATTGCTCAGGCTGCCAAGGCGGCTGTGATCGAGGTAGTTGTCGCCCGGATGGAACACCGCCACCACCACAAACCCTTGCCGCGCGAGTGACGTCGCCAGATCGTGCTGGGCCAGAGGCGTGCCGGTGTTGCCGTGGGACAGCATGAGCAACGGGAAGTGGCCCATGGCAATCTTCGCGTTCTCGCCCGCCTCGATTCGATACCCCTGAACCTTGGTGACCTGCTCGTCGTCCGTGGACGGATAAAAGGCGTAGGCGTGCATCGGCTGGGCATCCAGCGGATCGAGAAAATCCAGTTCGTGGAAGCCCACGCTCCAGGCGGTTTCCTGTGCACTGATCTGCACCGAAATCAGGCTGCTGAACAGGCTTAATACCATCGCTGCACAAAGACGCATCATCGCAATGCCCCCTACACCTGAAGTTCCGTATGCGGCCAGGCCTGACGCCGTGACCGTTATCCCTGCCGCGCCCCGCGAAACCGGGCCATCGCCCGCTTCCACGCCGTGCCCTTACAAGCTGAGAGTATTTGCTCGATCAATAAGTGCATAAGCCGGGCCAGACGGCGCTCAACTAAGCGACAACCGGTAAAACCGGCGACTTTTGATGGAGATCGGAAGTGGGCTCAGACGGGATATTACCCCCGGCCCCAGGAAAGTTTCGCGCAAAGAAACCGTCAAGCCTGTCGCCAGGCTGAACGTATCGCGCAAAAGCATAAAACCCCGCCACCCCAGTCGTGAGCCCGGGATGGCAGGGGTTTTGTCATCACCCGTTTAGACGCAGGTCGTGTGGACCTGTCAGGGCATCAGGCGAACAGCGTTTCTTCGATGTGCTTCTGCGCAGCGGTCAGGGCGTTGGCGCGTGGCTCTTCACCGTAAGCCAGGCCGTGGGCGCTGACGAATTGCAGATCGGTCACACCCAGAAAGCCAAACAGCACCTTGAGCAGTTCGTCCTGACCGGCGCTGGACGGTTGACCTGCATGCAGGCCGCCAGCGGTGGACACGATGATCACTTTCTTGCCGCTGCACAGGCCTTCCGGACCTGCCTCGGTGTAGCGGAAGGTGCGACCGGCGACGGTGATGCGGTCGATCCAGGCCTTCAACTGGCTCGGGATGGTGAAGTTGTACATCGGCGCGCCGATGACCAGGACGTCGGAGGAGAGAAACTCTTCCAGGATCGCTTCGTTGGTTTGCACTTCCTGCTTCTGCGCGGCGTCACGGCCTTCGACCGGGGTGCCGGCGGCTGCCAGGCTTGCACCGGAAAAGTGGCCCAGGGCGTCGCTGGCCAGATCGCGATAAACCACCTGCGTGTCGGGGTGGCCGGCCTGCCAGGCCTGGACCACGCTGCGGCTCAACTGACGCGACGCCGAGTGGTCGCCGAGGATGCTGGAATCGATATGCAAGAGCTTCATAAGGTACTTCCTGAGTGCGAATCGCCACGGGCGAGGAATGGCGATCATCCTACCGCGCAAAGCAATGGCTGATTAGTCACCAGAAATGCGATAGTTCGTCCCACTGACAGGACAATCGAGCTGAGCATGCAAGACCTTAACGATCTTTACTACTTTGCGAAGGTGGTCGAATCAGGCGGTTTCGCCGCCGCGGGTCGGGCCTTGGGCATCCCCAAGTCACGGCTGTCCCGGCGCATCGCGGAGCTGGAGATGCGCCTCAACACCAGCCTGCTGCAGCGCACTACGCGCAAACTGGCGCTGACCGCCGTGGGCGAGCGCTATCTGCAGCACTGCCAAGCGATGCTGCTGGAAGCGGAAATGGCGGATGAAGCCGTAGCCAGTCTGTCGGCCGAGCCACGGGGGCGTCTTCGGGTGTCGTGTCCGGTGGGGGTGACGCAATGGAACCTGGGCGCCGTTGTGGCGCGGTTTCTCACGCAGTTTCCGCAGGTGCAGCTGGAGATGCTGTTGGTGAATCGCCGGGTGGATCTGGTCAACGAAGGCATCGATGTGGCGATTCGGGTGCGGGACGTCGGGGATGAGGATCAGCACTTGATCGTGCGTCACCTGGCGCCTGCCTCGGCGGCGCTGGTGGCGGCGCCCTCTCTCTTGGCCGGCAGGCGGATTCTCACGCCGCAGGATCTGGCCAGCCTGCCGGTGCTGGGGGCCATCGAAGCGGACCGCAAGGTGCATTTTCAGTTGGTGCATGCCAGCGGCGAGCACTGTGAGGTGGCCCTCGAACCGCGACTGGCGACGGAGGATTTTACCTTGCGCAAAGCGGCGGCGCTGGCGGGGCTGGGGGTGACGATGTTGCCGATGATGCACGCGCATGGGGAGTTGGCCGATGGCAGTCTGATTCGGTTGTTGCCGCAGTGGTCGATGCCCAGCGGGAATCTGCAAGCGGCGTACACGCAGCGACGCGGTGCGCTGCCTGCGGTTCGGGCGTGGGTGGAGCATGTGACGGCGGAGTTTCGGGAGTTGAGAGGGACGTGATCGCAGGTTCGGGCTTGACGTGGGTTCGGGTTCACGCGATGCCCTGTAGGAGCTGACGAGCCTGAGCGAGGCTGCGATGCGGTGTGCCTGACACTCCTCGGAATTTGGACCGTGTGTATATCCGTTACCTAGGGTGTTGCCGATATCGGTTCCGCCCTTACGGCGGGTCACTTTTGGCAAAAGCGCCCCAAAAGTAACCAAAAACGCTTTGCTCCTGGTTTGGCCCTCCTTCGTCGGGTTCCCTCACTCCGGCGACGCT